>JABDLZ010000068.1 GCA_013001705.1 Flavobacteriales bacterium | reverse complement strand
GTCACCTCATAGCTACCGAAACCATATCCACAACAGATTCCGTCTCCATAGCTGTCATAGATCGTGAAATCGAAGCAGTCGTTGGAGAGACATACATCGGTGGAGAAGGTGGTCCCGTAGGCATTACCCGGATACGGACCTCCGGATGCGACTACGTTTCCTGAGGCATCCTGGATGTCCCATGTGGTCTCATTACCGTAGTTATCTACATCGATAGAGACGGTGATCGTGGACCCATCTACAATCTCGAATGCCTGTGTGATACCATCATTGCTCTGATATCCATCATTTCCTCCATTCGGGGATTCTGTGAAGGCCTCGAATGTGTGTGCTCCAGAGCTTGCGGTCACCATCGGCAGTGTCACTGTTTCTGAGGCCCCGGCCTGTATGGATCCGCTATAGGAATAGGTCTGTAGCGAGCCCGCATCCACTCGATAGCGGATATCAACGGAGGTAATGGTAGTCGAACCGAAATTCTTCAATTCCACTTCTGGAACAAAGGATCCAGAACAGCTGAATCCATCGGGGTTGTGAATGGATACTATTCCTGCATCAAGAGCATTGGGTGGTGTGCACCCTAGCGAGAGTAGCAGTGAGCTCCGCATAGTCACCAAGGCACTTCTCATACGGTCTTTCTGCCCTTGAGTGAACATATTCATACAATCCTCTCCAGTATAGTCCATGTAGTTCTCTACCTGCTGTGAACCGCTACAGGCTGGAGTGTTACAACTCGTGCTGCTCACCGTAGGTGGTGTATCACAGACCTGATCCCCTTGAAGAGAGCAATCTGTTTCTGAACAGCTGTTGCCCTGGAAAGTGTGATATAGGAAGAATGCATGCCCGATCTCATGGGTCGCAGTACGGTTCAGGTTGGTATAGGTCTTCAGATTCCCTACCGTACCGAATGCATTGTACAGGATCACTGCTCCATCCTTACTGGCACTGGAAGAAGGGAAATAAGCGAAACCCTGTATACCTGCACCTCCATCGTTATCCTCTATCTCATTGACTATCCATATGTTATAATAGTCATCGCGGTCCCAGATGGACAGCGCTTTGACAGCCGTCTCACTGGCACCACTGCCTTGACCTATGCTCATTCCTTCCGTTGCATAGTTGGTCACTACAGAGGCATCCACCCGGTTGATCCCATTGGTGGGATTCCCCTGAGGGTCTCTGGAAGCGAGGCAGAACTCCATCTCTACATCCACACCCGAACCGAAACCATTGGTCCCGGGCATTCTACGGAAGTCTTCATTGAGCGCATCGATAGCGCTCTGTATCTGTGCATCGCTGATATTGGTCCCTACGCCTTCAGCTTCACCCGTATGCATGATGTGGACCACAACGGGTATCGTATATACCGTCATGGACTTCTGCCCACCGATGGAAGCGGATGTGCTCTTTTCTATTTCATTGCGAAGTGTGGCACTTTGTCCCTCGAATCGGGTGCGGTAATCCGCATCGTCCATCATCAGTCGCTGATGGATGATGTCCGAACCACAGCTGATGCTGGATTGCTCGGATATCTTGAAAAAGTGCTTGGTGTCCTGTGCGTCAACAGATCCTACGCACAAAAGGATGATCATGGTCATGATCGCTCTCCCCCTCAATTTCATCTCACTCTGGTTTTCCTTGTCCTATCGACCATGCGCGGTCAACTTAATTCCTATTACCGGATAAAATTGCTCTGGGTTACAGCTATTAGACTAATAGACCGAAATCCCCGATGAAAAGAGCGACTATGGAACGTATTGATTGTCAAGATGCTAAGTTCGATATCTTAGAACCTTAACCCAGAACAAGGAAAAACAAAACGGTCCTTCTCTATCGCAAGACCGAGGTATCATAGTCGGCACATTGGATATCGAAGCGGATGATCTCTGCTGATTTGAAAGGGATATCCCAATCTCCATCATACTGGATCCTACGGGGAAGTAGATGCCCTCCTCGCAGTTCATTGACCACCTTCATCCATATATCGAACTCGAAGAAGAGGGTATTGTTGGACAGCTCATACTCTCGACTCACTACCTGAAGGCTTTCTTTCTCAAAATAGCTGGTCATCTTCTTGATCACCGTGCGATTCTTGCCGTACTCTGGTTTTGCATCCACTTGAAATACATAACAATAGAGCGAATCCGGACCATAGGCAGAGTAGACCGAGTAATCATAGTACTTGGTCATATCCGGACTGAAGATGTCCATCTTATCTCCTATAAAGGGCACTGAAAGGATCTCTTGCCCGGGATTGAACATCATCTTCTTAAGCTGACTCTTGTATTTCTCCAGTTTGGATTCCTTGGTCTCCAACTGCTCGAAACGGGAGATTCGTGGGCTCACAGGTTCCGGTGAGGATGGGAAGAACACCTCATCATACATCTCAGCGGTCAGGTATCTGTGCTCCCCATTCCGTTTGTATACGCGCCCATTGGTCTTCTCCTCCGAGATGTGGACCACTCGTCTTTGGTCCTCTAGCGTCTGTATCGCCTTGCGCTCCAATCTTCCTTTCTTTCTCCCCCTTGTTCTTGACGACCAGGGTGCTCGTGAAATCATGAGGCACATACTTGAGATGGATGAAGGCCTGATAGAAGGAAGAATCCGTAAGGACATGCCTCATGAAATCCTCTGCATCGAAGGAGTCATCGGCACTAATGATGAATTCCGGGAGTTGTACGGCCATCTTCACTGCATCTTCTTGAGAAGTCATATGCATGTACGAAAGAAGGAGTAGCAAGCTCAGACTCACTACCTTGCACCGTGCGTATAGCTTAGAAATCATGTCCATAAGATCAGCTCAAAGATCGGATGTCCCCGATATCCGGGATGTACTCTATCGCTCTTTCTATCAAACATTCAGAACGGAAAAGAACCACGATTCTTTGACGAGCTATCTGGATAGTCTCAATGAGCATGCCATTGAAGCAATGATGGATGAAGTAGACACCCGTTTTCTTGTCATGGAGGAAGAAGGCAAAATTGTGGGGATGTCCCAGATAGTCAATGAGTCCTTCGGTATGGACTCAGGAGATTGCATGAAGATCGAGCGCTTGTACATCGATCCCGATCGATTAGGAAAAGGCTCAGGCAAGATAATGATGGAGCATATCATCCAACTGGCCAAGGACGAAGAGCATCAATGGCTGTGGCTTTTGGTGCTGCGTTCCAACTTCAGGGGCGTACGGTTCTATGAGCGTTTCGGCTTCAAAGCCTTTGATACCAGTCCCGGTAAATTCGTAGAGGATAAGGAGATCGACCTATGGATGCGTATGCCGCTAACTTGACACCAGCATGGATTCGACCTAACTTGCTGGCCATCAGATAGTCGTAGTCAAAGACTTTCTCAGAAGAGGGCCTCCATGTGAGGCCCTTTTCTTATGCCACCCCGATCTCTGACTTGGTCGCAGCGATGATCTCCAATGCCCTTTCTCGATCGGGGGCCTCCGCATAAAGCCTGAGCACCGGCTCCGTCCCTGAAGGGCGTATCATCACCCATGTATCCTCATCCAGGATGAATTTCCAGCCATCCATGTCCTCTACCCTTTGCACTTTGTTCGATCCGATAGAAGTGATGGTACTCAGTGCACAGCGCTGAACTGCTTCATATTTCTGCTCATCAGTCAGTCTCAGATCGTCTCGTACGAATGCAAAAGCACCTACTTGGTCATAGACTTCTTGGATGAGTTCTTTGATAGACTTTCCTGTCTCAGCCATGAATTCGACCAGGAGCAGACCCATCCAGATCCCATCACGTTCAGGGATATGGGTCTCTACCGCAATACCTCCACTCTCCTCCCCTGCCAGCATGACCGGCTCTTTGACCATGATCTCACTTGCATACTTGAATCCGATCTTGACGATCTCCAAAGGCAGTCCATAGAGTTGGCAGAGCTTGGTCACTTTGGACACGGTGGAGAATGCTGTGACCACCTTGCCTTCCAATCCCTTGTACTTCACCAGATAGTGGATCAAGAGAAGAATGATGTGGTGTGAATCGATGAACTCCCCTTGCCCATCCATGAGGCCGATGCGATCGGCATCTCCGTCAGTGACCAGACCCAGTTCCAATCCTGGATCCGCTGTCAAGAATGAAGCAAATGGAGCCAGATTACGTGCAATGGGTTCGGGAGAGATACCATGGAAGGATGGATTGTTCTCACTGCGGAAATGGGCCATGGAAGGAAAGAGTCTTCTCATGACGAACTGTCCCGAACCATACATGGCATCGTAGGCCAGTGTTGGGCTGGTCTTGCGTATAGCTTCGAGATCGAAAGCTTGCTCGATGGCATGCACATAAGGTGATTCGAGATCCACCAATGACCGATCATCCTTCGACATCGGCCCGCTAGAAGCCCAATGGGTGGAAATCTCATCTGGAATCAGGGATTCTATCTCTCGCAATGCCTGACCACCCATAGGGCCTCCGTGATGGCTCTTGAGCTTGTAGCCATTATACTCCGGGGGATTATGCGAAGCGGTGATCATCACTCCCACCGTACAGTTCAGGTCCCGGGTGGCCATGGAGACCATAGGCGTGCTCACTATCCGGTCAGATAGCATTACTTCTATGCCTTCTGACTGCAGAACCTCGACCACTGTGCGACTGAACAATTCTCCTCCGAAGCGGCAATCGAATCCTACTACCGCACGATGGGGAGTGGGCTGAGTCTTGATCCAGGCTGCCAGTCCAAAGGTCAGTCTGGCCACATTCTCCACAGTGAATTCGCGCGCGATCACCGCCCTCCATCCATCTGTACCGAATCGTATGCTCTCTGCCGATCTCATCGATAGATCTGATTGGCATTCATAGTACGCCTGTACTCACGCGCATACCTATTGTGTTCTCTCAAGGTCTCTGAGAAATGGTGGTATCCCGAAAGATCGGCCTTGGCGCACATGAAGATATATGCATGGTCCTCGGAATTAAGAACTGCATCTACAGCTCCGATATCAGGCATGCGTATGGGCCCAGGTGGTAGGCCTTTGTGCTTGTAGGTATTGTAAGGACTATCCACCCGCTTATGCTTATTGAGTACCCTGCGTATGCTGAAATCACCCACTGCATAGATGAGTGTAGGGTCCGATTCCAATTTCATGTCCCGTCTGATACGATTTAGATACAGCCCCGCGATGGTAGGCCATTCCTGCGGGCGTATGCTTTGTTCTGCCTGTACGATCGAAGCCAAGGTCACCACCTCGGATTGGGTCAAGCCTAGCGCGTCCGCCTTGCGCATCCGATCCTCATTCCAAAAGGCCTTGAACTCTGATGCCATACGCTTGATGAAACCATCAGGGGTCTCCGTCCAGTAGACCTCGTAGGTGTTGGGTATGAACATGGAAATGAAGGTCTCTTGTCGGAAACCGTATGCACTGATCAGACCTTCATCGGTCAAGAACCTCAAGAACTCCATGGAATCCGGCTCGAGGACCTCGGAGAGCCTGCCTGCCAACTGCGGTAGGTTCCGGACATTGTTGAATGAGACCCTTACCGGTACCTGATTCCCTGCCCGTAGCATGTCCACAAGGTCGTTGTTGGACATTCCATCCCGGATGACATAGTGCCCGGCTTTGACCAGTTGGGGATAGCTCTTGCGCTCGGCCACCCAAATGAAGGAGTCCACATCATCCAGAATCCCTTGCTCGATGAGTTTACGTTCCACGGCCGTGTAGTCATCCTCTGGATGGATGTAGATAGACGTGTCCTCCTCCACAGTCACGTTCTTACCGTAGATATCCTCGTATTTATCATAGGCATAATAGGCGCCTATCAGACCGAGAACAAGTATCACCAGCAGTATCTTCTTCATGCCAATCTCTTGATTTCAGAGGTCATCTCTATGGTATCTTTTTCGTGCCCGATCACATGGAAACCATTTTTCTCGAAGAAGGATCGGCTCGGTGTATTGTCCAGCTGTACCTGGACTCCGAAATGATCGATGTCCAGATACTCGGATGCATAGTCTTTGACCAATTGGAGAGCCTCACTTCCAAAGCCCTGATTCCTCATCTCCGTATCAGCGATAAGAATACCGATGGAAGCCTGACGTACATCGAATCGCACATCATAGAGGTCGATCGCCCCGATGGGGCGCCCTTGCAACTCGATGATGAATCTCAATTGCTTGTCTAGATAGACGTCTTTGATATTCCGTAGGTATCGCTGAACACCCTCGAGACTAAGAGGTCCTTGGTCCAGACTTACATGACGCACCGCTTCATCATTCTCCCATTCCAAGAGGACTCCTGCATCGTGCAAGGAAGGAGGCCTGAGAACGATATGTCTGCCAGTCAATCGCATCTATATTTCTATGCTTCCTTCGTACACCCTTTCTGCCGGCCCTAGGAGCCAGATGTCCACGTAGTCCGATTCTCGTTTCTTGAAATCTACCTCTAGATCACCTCCTCTACTTCTCACGTGGATCGGGCCCTCAGTGAGCTGTTTCAACTCGGCCAAGTAGATGGCAGCAGCGGTGACTCCGGTACCACAAGAAAGGGTCTCATCTTCTACTCCCCGCTCATAGGTGCGGATATCAAGAGAGCGTTCATCGTTTATCTGGATGAAATTCACGTTGATTCCTTCTTCTCTGAAATCGTCCGAATAGCGGATCGAGGAGCCTTCTTCTTTGACCTTCACATTCTCTACATCTTCTGTGGGCAGAAGCAGGTGTGGCGATCCAGTATGGATGACCGTACCTTGAGAATGGGAATGGATGTGATCGACATCTTTCATGGAGATACAGATCACACTGTCTTCCACTTTGGCTTGATGTATACCATCCACTGCCTCGAAACTGCAGGTGTCACCTATCATGCCTGAGCTATGGGCAAAGCGGATTCCGCATCGGCTTCCATTCCCGCAGAAGCTACGGGTGCCATCGGGATTCAAGAAATCCAGATGTAGATCCGCCCTATCCGATGGTCGTATGAGCATGACCCCATCTGAACCGATACCGAATCTACGATCACAGAGCCTTTGGACCAGTTCTGCCGATTCATTGAAGGCCTGGGTCCGATCATCGATGATGATGAAGTCGTTTCCTGTGCCCTGATATTTATAGAACTGCAGAAGCATGTCGCCAGCAAAAGTGAACATTTTTTAATGTGACCTTGAAGAGAACAAGGGTCATGGAATGATTAACAGATTTTAACATGACATCCTGTCAATAAGACTGGACGGTTGGCGTTATTCACTTGTCATTAGAAAAAGAAAGGAATAGTTTTTGAATAGCATGATGAGCGAACAAAAATGTCAGGAACCATGAAAAGATTCTTTGGATTTACAGCAGCTGCCATACTTGGAGCGGCCCTCACTTTGGTCGCCTATGAGACATTGATCGGCCCTCAGGACACGGTGCGGGTCATCGAACGGGAAAGCCCACCGGTGCAATACGCCAACTTCCCTGTAGGACCTGATGGGAAGGCTTTGGATTTCACTCAAGCGGCAGAACGTACCGTCAATGCGGTGGTCCACATTCAGACACAAACGGTCCATCCCCAATCGATGAATCCCTGGTTCGAACTGTTCGGTCAAGGTGCTCCTCAGACCCTACAATCCAGCGGTAGTGGAGTCATCATCTCACCGGATGGCTATGTCGTCACCAACAATCACGTAGTAGAGGGAGCCTCACGTATACAATTGACACTGAATGATAATCGCACCTTGGCGGCCGAAGTCATCGGAGCCGATCCAGCATTCGATCTTGCCTTGCTCAAAGTGGATGAAGAGGATCTGCCCTCTGTGAGCTTTGGCGATTCGGACGATGTACGCATCGGAGAATGGGTATTGGCTGTGGGAAATCCATTCAACCTCACCAGTACGGTCACCGCAGGAATCGTCAGCGCCAAGGCCAGGAATATCAATATCCTACAATATGATCCCAATCGACAGATCTTCCCTGTAGAATCCTTCATACAGACCGATGCTGCTGTCAATCCGGGAAATAGCGGTGGTGCCTTGGTCAATACGCGTGGGGAATTGATCGGCATCAATACGGCCATTGCCTCGCGCACGGGATCTTACAGCGGTTATTCCTTTGCTGTACCGAGCAGCATTGTTCAGAAAGTCGCGCATGACCTTTTGGAATACGGTGATGTGAAACGGGCCTATATCGGGGTGAGCATTTCGGATCTCAATCAAGAAACAGCCGATAGACTGGGAATTGTAGACGTCACGGGAGTCTATGTTCGAGGGTTGACACCTGGCGGTGCAGCTGCGGAAGTAGGTATCGAAGTGGGTGATATCATCAAGGAGGTCTCTGGACATCCCGTTGACAATGTTCCCGAGCTTCAAGAACGCATCAGCACCTACCGTCCAGGAGATGAAGTAGAGATTATTGTCAAACGGGGCAATAAGCTTCTAGCCTATGACGTTGTTGTCAGAGATCGGGACGGGAATGCATCCATCATCCCTTCGACAAAGGTCGAAAATCACATGGCGATGGGTGGTCTGTTCGAGAGACCGAGTACTGGGGATCTGAGCCGTTTGGGTATCACTTCGGGAGCAAAACTGAAGGAGGACCGGCAAGGCAGATTCCGCAGAGCAGGGATCAAGGAAGGCTTCATCATCACCCGTATCGACAAGAAAAGCGTAACGGGACCTGAGGACGTCACTGCACTATTGGACTCCAAGGAGGGAGGAGTACTGATAGAAGGGATTTATCCCAACGGCACAGTGGCTTACTACGGTTTCGGGATGTGATCTTAACAACATTGATAAACCTGCATGACTCAAACCATGAAACCGCGTTCATCTGTTAATCTGTTTTGAATCAGTTTATTAGTGCTAAAGATCATTTCCACACAAGGGGTCGACTTCGGTCGATCCCTTGTTTTATTATGCACATCAGGGCTTTTCTGCCAATACGGCACCTTGTCTGCAAGGCATGAAAATTGTACCTTTGTGGACTCTACCAACTACACTGGTAGTAACCTTAAACTTCAAACTCTGCACGCTCTATGAGACAGCTTAAGATCACGAAATCCATAACTAATCGCGAAAGCCAATCATTAGACAAATACCTGCAGGAGATAAGTAAGGAGGAACTGATCACCGCTCAGGAGGAAGTAGAACTGGCACAACGCATCAAGCAAGGAGACCAAAGGGCCCTTGATAAACTCACTCGCGCCAATCTTCGTTTCGTGGTATCCGTCTCTAAACAATATCAGAATCAGGGGCTCAGTCTGCCTGACCTGATCAACGAAGGAAACCTTGGTCTGATCAAAGCAGCTCAGCGATTTGACGAGACCCGTGGATTCAAATTCATCTCATACGCAGTATGGTGGATCCGTCAATCCATCCTTCAAGCTCTTGCCGAGCAATCCAGGATCGTTCGTCTGCCATTGAACCAGGTCGGTTCTTTGAGCAAGATCAACAAGATGTTCTCCAAATTGGAGCAGGAATTCGAAAGACCACCATCTGCCGAAGAACTCGCCCATGCCTTGGACCTGCCTGTAGAAAAGGTGGCCCAATCGCTCAAAGTGAGCGGAAGACATATCTCCATGGATGCTCCTTTCACCGATGATGGTGATAGTAACTCTCTGCTGGATGTACTCATCAATGATGATTCTCCAGATGCCGATAGCAAACTTCTCAGCGAATCCCTTCAGAACGAAGTGGAGCGCTCGCTCTCTACCCTCTCTGAGAGAGAACGTGATGTCATACGCCTATTCTTCGGGATTGGAATGAACCACGGACTCACCCTGGATGAGATCGGAGAAAAATTCGACCTCACGCGGGAACGCGTCAGGCAGATCAAGGAGAAAGCCATACGGAAACTGAAACAACAGTCTAAAAGCAAACTTTTGAAAGCCTATCTCGGATAGGCTTTCTTCTTTTTAGGGCCTTATTGTCATAAATACACTTATCACTTAATCCCATAATCAATCTCACATCATGACATTGGATACCATCATTCAGACCAATGCTAAATGGATCGATAAGAAGCGTGCAGCAGTGGATCTGCTCAATGCCATCGGTCAGCTCATGTATGATCAGAATGTAGAACTCGTTCTATTCCGCTCCCCATTGGTAGACCAGGGAGTGCCTGATCTGCTCAACCTTCACGAGTATGCCAAGGATATCGTCAACAAACCCATCGATATCGGTATCACCTCGGAACTGGCCATGAAACTCACCGAAATGGATCTGGCTCCTTCCAAGATCGACATCGGGCGTCTCTCCAACGAGTGGATGACCGAAGGAGACAAGTACCCCTCCAAGGTGGATTTCTTGAACGACAAACTCTCCAACTTCATCGGGAGACAATCCAGCCACGATATCAAGCCCAAGGACGTGGTCTTGTATGGATTTGGACGTATCGGTAGACTCTGTGCCAGAGAATTGATCCGCATGAGCGGGTCTGGACAGCAATTGCGCCTACGGGCCATCGTTCTGCGCAAGGTCGACTCTGCACAGATCACCAAACGTGCTGCCTTGTTCAGAATGGATTCAGTGCATGGACCTTTCAGTGGCGTGGTCACTGAAGATCATGAGAATCACCAATGGATCATCAATGGACAAGTCGTACAATTGATCGAGGCCAATAGCCCCGAGGAGATCGATTACACCAAGTATGGTATCGAAGATGCCTTGGTCATTGACAATACCGGGGTGTATAGGGACAAAGAGCAATTGGGCCGTCACTTGCAGGCCAAAGGAGTAAGCAAAGCCCTCCTCACTGCTCCTGGAAAGGATATGCCCAATATCGTGTATGGATTGAACCACAAACAATTCGAGATAGACGACACCGACCTCTGGTCAGCTGCATCTTGCACCACCAATGCTATCTCACCCGTACTGGCGGTCATCGATAATGCCTTCGGCATAGACAAAGGACATATCGAAACAGTGCATGCCTATACCAATGACCAGAACCTCTTGGACAACTTCCATAAGAAGGAGCGCAGAGGACGGTCTGCAGCGATCAATATGGTGATCACCGAGACCGGTGCTGGAAAAGCGGTCACCAAGGTGATGCCTCATTTCGAGAACAAGCTCACGGCCAATGCGGTGCGCGTCCCCACTCCTAATGGCTCGCTAGCGATCATGCACCTCTCATTGAATACCCAAGTCGATAAGGACGCGGTGAATGCCGCCCTGAAGAAAGCCGCTTTGGAAGGTGACCTCGTGAATCAGATCCGCTATAGCATCGAACCCGAATTGGTCTCCAATGATATCATCGGGAATATCTGCTGCAGTGTCTTCGATTCTCCGGCTACCCTGGTCTCCAATGACGGGATGAACACGACCGTATATGTCTGGTACGACAATGAATTCGGTTATACCAAGCAAGTATTGCGTTTAGCGAAGTACATCTCCAAAGTGAGAAGGTTGATATACTATTGATCGTATCTCAAGTACTCTAGACCGATTTGTAAGGGAGAGCTCAGGTTCTCCCTTTTTTATTTACCCAAACCCCCTGATAACAAGCAGGTTGCAGGCACAGGAGAGCTGCCATATCTTTGCAGACAGCTAAAAGACATCAGATGCTAGGACGACTACTCTCACTTCTTGTGATCTGCACCCTTACTCTATCCTCTATCGCACAGTGCGATGGTACGCGCTATCGCAATCTCATATTTCCCGAATTCGAGGTGACCAGTGATATCCTATACGGAAGCAATATCAATTATCTGGGAGGCGAACAGGACCTGTATCTGGATGTCTACGAGCCCCTAGGAGATACCGAGGTCGAGCGGCCGCTGGTGGTGGTGGCCCATGGAGGTAGTTTCGTGGCGGGCAGCAAGACAGGGCAGGATGTAGTCCCGCTCTGTCAGGACTTGGCACGTATGGGCTATGTGGTGGCCAGTATCCAATATAGATTGGGAATCCCCATCATCGGGGATTTGAACACCAATGCCAAATCTGCTGTAGTCAGAGGAGTACATGATAGTCGAGCAGCCATCCGATATTTCCGTAAGGATGTGGCTGAGAATGGCAACAGCTTCGACATCGATCCAGAGAAGATCTTCATGGCAGGGGTGTCAGCAGGAGGATTCAATGCCCTGCACGTGGCCTACATGGATGAGGAGAGCGAGATTCCACTCGAGATCGATCAGAGCCAGGCCGGACTAGGTGGAGGTATCGAGGGTGAGAGCGGCAATGCCGGATACTCCTCGGCTATTGCCGGGGTTGTCAATATCGCAGGGGCGATCGCCCATCCGGACATCATGAACAATAACGACACGCCTGTCTGTAGTTTTCATGGGACCGGTGATTCTGTGGTGCCTTTTGATACAGATGTGCTCACCTTCTTCGGCATATTCGAAGTGGACACGGTGTATGGCTCACAGGCTGTCCATGAGCAGGCCGAACTATTGGAGATAGAAAACTGCTTCTTCGTTCAATTCCTCGAGGGACATGTACCTCATGTAGACGATGCCCAGCATTACGATACCCTGCGTTCCATCACGAGTAACTTCCTTTCACATCTGGTATGCCCTGAGGTAGAATTGGACTGTAATTATCGCCAAGTCGAAGTGGTCTCCGATCTAGAAGAGATCGCCATGGAAGAGCCTTTATTCCAATTGTGGCCCAATCCGGCCACGGAATGGATACAGTTAGGTTCTATCGACTCCAGAGAACTGAGATACAGTATTCTGGACGTCACGGGTACAGAAGTGATGTCAGGGATATATCAGGACGATATACCTCGCATATCCGTAAGCGATCTACAGAATGGGGTCTACCTCATCCGACTGGAGAGTCAGAAAGGAGTGCGGACACTCCGCTTCAATAAAAGAAGCTGATCCTCAAGGGAAGTCCCCTCGATCCACATCTTGTATGAACTCGATAAGCCCGGGAAAGAAATGCTCGGAATCATCATATTGCGCGAGATGGGAGCCATTGGGACAATAGAGGTAGCGACCGTTCTGCACGGCTCCAGCGATCCACTCCATCTCTTTGGGTTCCATGCTATCATGCTCAGCACCTATCGATAGGGTGGGCACATACAATTCCTGCATGCGGTCCTTGATATCCCAGCCTTCCAAGGTCGCTCCTTGGGTGATACCGAACTCACTGTGACCCTGCATATAGACATACACTTCCGGATTGAGGTGCTCAAAAGCCTTATTGATGGCCTCGGGCCAGGAATCGGGAGGCAATCGTAGGATATGTTCGGAATAGTGGTGCTTCATCAGCAGGTCCATATATTCAGGATTCGTGAAATCCTCGGCTGCTTCGATCTCCATGATCCGCTCAAAGACCCCTTCTGGCATCTGCGGTCCCAGGACTTCATGAGCGTAGCGGGTGTACTCCGGAATACTCATGACCATATTGGAGATGATCAAGCCCTTCAACTTGTCCTGATGTTTCAGGGCATATTCTGCAGCGAGAATGCCTCCCCAAGATTGACCGTATAGATAGAAATTGCTCGTATCCAGGCCCAGAGCTTGGCGGACCTGCTCTACCTCATCCACAAATCGATCGATGGTCCAGAGGGTGGTGTCTGAGGGCTGGTCACTATGGTGCGAGCCCAATTGATCATAATAGATGAATTCTATTCCTGCATCAGGAAAATGATCCTCAAAGGACTTGAAGAACTCATGTGTACCTCCAGGTCCACCATGAAGGAGTAGCACCCGCATATCCGGGTTGGACCCTACTGTCTGGGTGAAGACCTCGAACTCGCCTTTAGGCGTATCGATGGTGACCATCTTGACCCCTTTCAGGGAGTCTGGCTCGCTTGCTTCTTCGATCTGTGCCGACTGCTCCATGGTCGTATCGCTCGATGCAGAGGAACAGGCGGAGGCCATTACTATCAGCAGCAGCCATAGGATATTATCAGTCTTTTTCATTATCTGTTTCATTTTCAGGTGTTCCTTGTATGACATTCGGTCTGGGTATCTCCTTCTCCGGCTTATCGATCCGTTCTAGATAATACCGGAGCAATGGGATATTATAATCGGGAATGAAAGCGGTATCCAACTCCATCTGGATGCTCTTCTCCTCACAGATCTCCATGAGATTCTTCTTATTGAGCACGTGTATACTCCCTCTATCCAGATTCAAGAAGTAGTGTTTACCGATATCATTGGGATGGTATGATCGTTTGAGAACGCTACCGTTCCTGGGGCTCAGTAGCGTGAAAGGTCCGAAGAATATGGCTGAGGCTACTTTATCAGCCCTCTTCTTCCTGATCTCCTTACTGATGATCTTCTCCCCTTCGAAGTAGGTGTACCTGCTCAATGAATCGAATCTCAGGTAGTATTCATCCATCATATGACGTCTCATATTCAAATAGAACCCACTATCCGATACGATGGCCCAAGGAATATCCTCGTAGCGCTTCTCCTTGATGTACTCTTTAAGCCCGGTTGCATGGTAATATTCGACACGCGCGGAAGTACCCTCGCCCTTGGTCATTGTAACCTCCACCGGATAGTCAGGATCACCATACTTGAAGGTCAAGAAATTGGAATAGATACCCGCAGGACGTCCTATTTGAGATGTACTCAATAGGGGAATGCTCATTAGTATAAAACTGAACACTATAAGTCGGCTGGTCGATCGAGGTCTCACTTCTCACAATATTAGGGATTAGATGCTGCTAAGCTTATACCTTCGGGGTATGCGACATCTTTTGAGTATTATCTTATCCGTCATTCTCCTGCAGTGCACTGCCCAATCGCAGGATTCATTGGTCATTCGTTCTATCTATGATGAGGCACTTGAAGAAGGAGAATGCTATGAGAACCTACGCAGCCTGTGCAAGGACATAGGTGCACGCCTGACCGGGAGCGCGGAGGCGGAGATGGCCGTACAATGGGGCAAGCAATTGCTCGAATCCTATGGCTTTGCGACCCGATTACAAGAAACACCTATCCCCCATTGGGAACGGGGTACACTGGAAGCGGGCTGGTATGTCACTGCTGATGGAAGCATACACAAGATCAAGGTCCTGGCCTTGGGCGGGAGTATCGGGACGGATGGGATGATCACTGCCGAGGGTATCGAAGCAAGGGATATAGCCCATCTTAAGGAACTCGGTGAAGCGGGCCAACTCAAGGACAAGATCGTATTCATCAATAAACCTTTTGACCAGAAGCTCATCAATACCTTCAGAGCCTATGGCGCCTGTTGGCCGATCAGGGGCCATGGAGCCAAGGAAGCGGCCAGATACGGAGCCAAAGCCGTCCTCATTCGTTCATTGGCCACCCCCATTGATGATCATCCGCATACAGGGAGCATGTACTATGAGGAAGGCGTTCCCAAAATTCCTGGAGCCGCTATCTCTACTCAAGCGAGTGAAGAACTACATACGGCATTTCAAGAGGGTAATGTCGAACTCCGCATAGAGATGGATTGCCGGAGCTATCCCGATAAAGTATCCCATAATGTGATCGGTGAGATGAAAGGGAGCACCTATCCCGATGAGATCATCACCATTGGTGGACATCTGGACTCATGGGATGTAGGTGAAGGAGCACATGATGATGGAGCGGGCATCGTTCATTGCATTGAGGCCATGCGCATACTGAAGGGCCGTGGAATCAAGCTCAAGAGAACGCTCAGAGTCGTTCTCTATATGAACGAGGAGAACGGTGCCTATGGTGCAGAGACCTATGCCGATAAGGCCATAGAAGCAGGTGAGAAGCATGTTTTTGCGCTAGAATCAGATGCTGGAGGACATACGCCCAGAGGATTTTCCTTGGATGGTCCACCGGAGAAAGTCGAATTGATGAAAAGCTTTCAAGAGTTGCTCTATCCCTACGGATTGAATGAACTGGAGGCAGGGTATGGCGGAGTGGATATCGCTAGGCTTAAGAATCACTACGAAGGCATCACTTTGATCGGCTTCCGTCCGGACTCTCAGCGATACTTCAATTTCCATCATTCTGAGAATGACATCTTCGAGAATGTGAATAAGCGTGAGCTTGAACTTGGAGCTGCCTCGATCGCCACCATGGTATATCTGATGGATAGATATTGGGAGAAGAAGACTATCCTAGAAGGGGGTACGCGATAAAAGAGCGACACCAAGATGCCGCTCTTCCTTCAATCACCTCGAAAACGCTGTCCCGAGAGGATCTTAATGTGTTAGATGATCAATAGAGTATAGTCCCTGAGAGTTCGAGGTCTACATAGCCATTGGATGTACTTACTGGAACATTGATGAATTCCTCAGCCTCATCCCCGTTGTAGAAGAAGCTCATGGCATCATCGATGACAATGGACCCCATGAAATCATAGGCAGTACCTGAGTCAAGATCCTGTAGGTGAATTGTCATAGACTCACCTTCTGTATATAGAATTGGAAGCGCCCCACTGGCAGCATCGTTCAAAGGATATGTCGCATTGTGATCTGGATTCTGCGCTTGATATGAAGTATAGACCAATGCCCCGCTCTTAAATACTTCAACATAAGGGTCACCCGGGTTGGTACTGCTATCCCAATAGTCTCCGCTTGAATCAGTAGGTTCGAATCCGGTCATAACAATCGACTCCAGTTGGATAGCGATCGGTGTATCTGGACCTGAGCTGTTATTATTCGGTTCATCATCTTCCTTCTCACAAGAAGCGAAGACGAACAAAAGGCTGAAAGCGTACAGTAGATTTTTCATGATAATCGAATTTTTATGTGATTGAAAAAACAACAGGGCAAACCTGAGGTCAATCCATGGTCATTCGAAAAAATGAGGGTGGACATAAAGGGACACCTCGCACTCAAGTGGGTGGACTTAAAGCGGACAAGAATGTCTATCTGACTGTCTGTCTGGGAGTTACGTATTCTATCAGATAGCCATGATCTTGGCCTCCAGACTCTCTTCAGATTGGAGTTGGAGTTTTTTACGCAGTCGGTACCTTGCTTTTTTGATGCCTTCGTCCGAGATGTTGAGCATGCTGGCGATCTCTTTTGAGGTCATATTCATACGCAGTAGTGCCGCCAGCCGGAGATCGCTCTTGCTCAATCCCTCTGATACTTGATTGATGTTCTTATAGAAATCCGGATTGAGTTCTGTGAACTGCTGGGTGAACTGTTCCCAATTGCGGTCAATAGCACTTTCAAGTCTCAAAGTACTCACTACTTCGCGCACACATTCATTGGCTCCTTTCTCATTGGCCATGGCCTGTAGATCACTTTGCAATTGATGCAGGACTTGATTCTTCTTGGCAATATGTAAAGCCTTGGTGCTCAATTCCCTGTTCTTGAAGGCTATCTCATGGTTGAGTTTCTCATTCTCATATTCCTTTTCTCGTACGAGGATTTTCTGCGATGCGATCTTCAGACGTTGTCGTGAAAACAGAGCGTAAGCGATAGCTGCCATGAACAATAAAGAGGCAAGCAAGAATAGGTTCCTATTTCGGCTGGACTCATTCTCTAATTCGAGATTGGTTATCTGCGCTTCTTGAGCGCAGATCTCATTCTCCCGCTCTTCCAACTCAAGCGCGGCCTGAAGTGCTGTGATCTCTTTCATCTTTCCCTCTGAGAACACACTATCCTTGAGTTCGATGAACTCTCGATAAGCGGATACCGCCTCAGCATTCTTGCCGTTCAGTCCAAGCAGCTCTGCTCGTAACTCAGCAGCATCCATCAAATCAGTGATCATACCTGCTCTTTGATATCTCTCATAGGATTGTACAGCATAGTCGAGGGCTTCTGAAATATTCCCCAAGCGCTTGTTCATCTCAGCTATACAGAGATAATTGTAGGCGGTCTGAGCCACATTTCCTTGCTTTTCAGTTACAGCTGCAGAGGCTTTGAATTCTACGATGGCCTTCTCC
>JABDLZ010000067.1 GCA_013001705.1 Flavobacteriales bacterium | reverse complement strand
GTAGTAGAGGATCTCTTTTTCTTGGCTTATTGGATGTATCAGAAACAATACTCGTCAGCCTCAACGATGGCCTGCGCCACGGTCTGTTGAGCTTCTTTCACATTGAAAGGCTGGATCTTGCTGAATCTCTTGATACCCAAGAGCATCATACGCTGCTCATCCCCCTCGGCAAAGCTCATGATCGCTTCACGTCCTGATCTTCTGACTATCTCAGAGGCCTCGTAGATATACAATCTGGCCATAGCTATCTTCTCCTTCAGATCCTCTTCAGATTGGGTCTTGAGAAGCTTCTTCACACGTAGAAGCACTGATTCCGCATTGTAGGTAGCAATCGCCATATCAGCAATGTTCATCAGGATCTCCTGCTCTTTACCCAATTGTGTCATCAGTTTCTGCACAGCAGCTCCCGCTGTCATGAGTACGGCCTTCTTGAAGTTCTTGACATACTTGGTCTCCTCTGCGAAGAGTTCACCATTATCATCCCCAAAGTCCGGAATGGACATCAATTCTTTCTGAACGGCCATGGCCGGGGTCATCAGGTCCAATTCTCCTTTCATGGCCTTCTTGAGGATCATATCCACGGTCAACATACGGTTGATCTCATTGGTCCCCTCGAAGATGCGGTTGATACGGCTATCGCGATAGGCCCGCTCGATCATGCTTTCTGCACTGTAGCCCATCCCTCCATGTATCTGTACTCCTTCATCCACACAATAATCCAGTACTTCTGAACCAGCCACTTTGAGCATGGCGCATTCTGGTGCATAGGCAGCAATTCCTTTCAAAGTCGCTTCCTGCTTGTTCATGCCTGATTCTACGCGCTCATTGATGGCATCATCGATATCCTGAGTGGCCCGATACAGGGCACTTTCAACGGCATAGGTCAAGTAGGCCTGCTTGGCCAATTTGTACCGGATAGCCCCATATTTGGAGATCGGTCGACCGAACTGATGACGTTCATTGGCATACTTCACCGAAGAGGTGATGGCGCTCTTAGATCCTCCTATGACTCCTCCAGCCAGCTTGATACGTCCGATGTTAAGTACATTGACTGCGATCTTGAATCCTTTCTGACGCTCGTAGAGCATGTTCTCCACCGGTACTTTGCAATCATTGAAGAAGACCTGTCGGGTAGAAGACCCCTTGATCCCCATCTTCTTCTCCTCTGGATTGAAGCTGATCCCTTCGAAACTGCGTTCCACAATGAATGCGGTCAGATTCTCATCGTCATCTATCTTGGCAAAGACGATGAAGACATCGGCAAATCCAGCGTTGGTGATCCACATTTTCTGACCATTGAGCAGGTAGTGCTTCCCGTCTTCGGTGAGAACGGCCTTGGTCTTAGCACTATTGGCATCGGACCCTGAGCTGGGCTCAGTGAGGCAATATGCCCCTTTCCACTCGCCAGTCGCCAGTTTAGGCACGTACTTCTGCTTCTGCTCATCATTTCCGTAGTAGAGGATAGGCAGTGTCCCTATGCCTGTGTGGGCTCCATGGGCCACAGAGAAAGAGAATCCATGACCGATGGACTCAGTGCTGAGCATGGTGGTCTTGAAATCCATACCCATGCCGTTCAATTCTTCAGGAATGGAGATGCCGAGTATGCCTAATTCTCCCGCTTTTTCCAGAAGAGAAGGCATTAGACCTTCTTCCATCGCATCGATACGTTCGATGTTTGGGATGATCTCCTGATTGATGAAGTCTTCACAACTCTGACGGATCATGTTGTGCTCTTCACCGAATTCCTCTGGGATGAAGATATCCTCAGGACGTGTGTCCTCGATAAGGAACGAACCTCCGGTGGCTAATTTTTTCTTTTGTTCTGCTGTTTCCATGTTTTCTAGGGATAAGATCAATTCAATAATTCATAGACTCCGGCAGCGCCTTGACCCGTGCCTACACACATGGTCACGATACCGTATTTCTGATTTCTTCTGCGCATCTCATTGAAGAGTTGTACGCTCAGTTTGGCTCCGGTGCAGCCCAGAGGGTGACCAAGGGCGATGGCACCTCCATTGACATTCACCTTCTCAGGGTCGAGGTCCAACTCACGCATCACCGCCACAGATTGTGAGGCAAAGGCCTCATTCAGCTCATAGAGATCGATATCGGAGGCTTTCAGACCTGCCTTCTCGATGGCCTTGGGCACGGCATACATCGGCCCCATGCCCATGATGCGAGGCTCTAACCCGGAGACATGATAGCTCTTGAGCTGAGCGATAGGTTCTACATCGAGTTCTTTGAGCATGCGCTCAGATACCACGAGGGTGAAAGCAGCTCCATCGGAAGTCTGTGAGGCATTTCCGGCAGTCACTGTTCCCTTAGCATCGAATACTGGACGGAGTTTGGCCAAGGCTTCCAAGCTGGTGTCCTTCCTTACTCCTTCATCGGTATCTACTGTATAAGTGCGCTCTTGGCGTTTGTCGTCCTTGACGAACACCTCTGTCACCTCAATAGGCACGATGTCTTCTTTGAACCGGCCATTGACCAGCGCATCTGCAGCGCGCATCTGGGAATGATAAGCGAATTCATCCTGTTCACCTCGAGTAACATTGTACTCTTTAGCGACCGCTTCTGCAGTGAGGCCCATACCCCAATACCAATCTGGATGTTCCTTGGCCACTTTGGGATTGGGGACCAATCTCCATCCTCCGAAGGGGATAGGTGTCATAGTCTCCACTCCACCTGCGATGATGCAGTCTGACATGCCACTGTGGATCTTTGCACTGGCGATGGCGATGGTCTCCAGTCCAGAAGAGCAATAGCGATTGACCGTCATACCTGGGACCTTCTCTGTATTCAATCCCATGAGTGAGATCATGCGACCCACGTTGAGTCCTTGCTCGGCCTCCGGGGTGGCATTGCCCACGATGACATCGTCAATACGCTCATGGTCCAGCTGAGGTAGCTCGGACATGATGTGCTGGATGACCTTGGCACCGAGATCGTCAGCGCGCATATGCTTGAAGAGACCTCTGGGGGCTTTTCCTACTGCGCTGCGATATGCTTTGATGATATATGCGTCCATTATTGATTCAATTTTTAATGACCTGGATTCAAGGACCCGATCAGTTGCGTAATACTTTACCTGTGGTGATGATGCTCTGGAGTCTTTCCAGGGTCTTGCGCTCTGCGCAGAGCTCCAAGAACTTTCTGCGTTCGAGATCGAGCAGGTATTTCTCACTCACTTCAGTGCGTGTAGTGAAATCTCCTCCGGCCAATACGAATCCTAATTTCTCAGAGATCAGCTGGTCATGATCGGAGATGTAATTCCCACTCCTCATGCTATCCGCACCTACATAGACCACGCCTAAAGCCTCATTTCCAAGCACCTCGATATCCTTGCGAGGTGGGGGAGCGGTATATCCCTCATCGGCCATCAGTTGACAGGCCTCTTTGGCAATGCTCAATTGGTGCTCGCGTGAGACCACTACCTCATCCTGGCCTCTTCGCATATATCCCAACTCGAAGGCTTCTTCACCACTGGTAGACACCTTGGCCTGACCGATGGTCAAGAACCGGTTGCGGAACTGGTTGATGCGCATGTCACCATCATGTAGCTCATCGGCCAATCTGAGGGCGAATTCTTTCGTGCCACCACCACCAGGGATGAGTCCTACACCGAATTCTACCAGCCCCATATAGGTCTCTGCATGAGCGACCACCTTGTCCACATGCAGGCATATCTCGCAGCCACCACCTAGCGTCAGTCCATGAGGAGCTGCTACTACGGGGATATTGCAATGCCTCAATCGGGTCGTAGTCTGTTGGAACATCTTCACTGCGATATCCAACTCATCGAATTCCTGCTCTACAGCCAACATGAATATCATACCCACATTGGCACCCGCAGAGAAGTTCTGTCCTTCGTTGCTGATGACCAGTCCGCGATAATCCTTCTCGGCCATGTCGACCGCCTTGTTGAGTCCCTGCAATACCTCTCCACCGATGGTATTCATCTTAGTATGGAACTCGATATTGATGATGCCGTCACCCAGATCCTTTATCGTGGTTCCGGAATTGCTCCAGAGTATTTTGTCATCTGTGATATTGGCGAGTGAGATGATATTCTCTTGACCCGGGATGTCCTTGTAGCTCTTAGAAGGGATGTCATAATACTGACGCACTCCGTCCTGCAATCGGTAGAAGGAATCGATTCCTGCATCCAGCATTTCCTGTACCCAGGCAGAGGCGCTCAGTCCTTCATTGCTCAGTCCTTCCAGACCGGCCTTGACACCTACAGCATCCCAACTCTCAAAGGCACCGATCTCCCATCCGAATCCAGCCTTCAAGGCATCATCGATGCGGTAGAGTTCATCCGATATCTCCGGGATACGGTTGGATACATAGGCGAATAGGGCATGGAACTGTCTGCGATAAAATTCTCCTGCTTTGTCTTTTCCTGAATAGAGAACCGCAGTGCGCTTTGCCAGATCATCCACTTGTTTGGCGGCTTCCAAGGTGGCGAACTTGACCTTGTTCTGAGGGCGGTAGTCCTTCGTTTCGATGTCGAAGACGAGGATCTGGCTTTTCCCTTTCTCGTCTTTTACCTTTTTGTAGAATCCCTGTCCCGACTTGGAGCCCAACCAGTTATTATCAGCGAGATATTGTACGTAGTCCGGAATCTCGAAGACCTCTCTACGCTCATCATCCGGGCAGTTCTCCTTAACCCCGTTGGCCACATGGATAAGGGTATCGAGCCCGACCACATCACACGTGCGGAAGGTGGCTGATTTAGGACGGCCCATGGCCGGCCCGGTAAGTTTATCGACCTCTTCTACTGTCAGACCCATCTCCGGCATCAGATGGAAAAGGGCCTGTATCCCGAATACCCCTACTCGGTTGGCGATGAAGGCCGGTGTGTCTTTACAGAGCACGGTCTTCTTACCCAAGAATCTAGCTCCATAGTCCATCAGGAAATCGATGATGGCCGGATCGGTCTTCTCCGAAGGGATGATCTCTAGGAGTTTGAGGTAGCGTGGAGGGTTGAAGAAGTGCGTCCCGCAGAAGTGCTTCACAAAATCATCACTACGTCCCTCTATGAGCATATGGATAGGGATGCCCGAGGTATTTGTGGTGATCAAGGTGCCCGGCTTGCGATACTTTTCAACCTGCTCGAAGACTATCTGTTTGATATCCAATCGCTCGACCACCACTTCGATGATCCAATCGCAATCCGCGATGCGGTGCATGTCATCCTCGAAGTTGCCGGTGCTGATGCGCGAGGCAAATGATTTACTATAAATGGGAGAGGGGTTGCTCTTCAACGCGGTCTGAAGCGCATCATTGACCAACCTGTTGCGCACCTGAGGGCTTTCGAGACTCAGTCCCTTAGCCTCTTCTTTCTCATTTAGTTCTCGCGGTACGATATCGAGAAGGAGCACCTCTACACCGATATTGGCGAAATGACAGGCGATGCGGGATCCCATGACCCCTGAGCCCAATACTGCGACCTTATCTATGATTCGATTCATTGTTCTTGGTTTGAGATGTTTTGGAAGACATCTTCCTGATTGAGGATGAACTGCATTTTTTTCATGACTTCGAAGAACACATCCAGTTTTTCAGGTTCGATCTGTTCTCTGATGACATGATTGAGCTGGAGAACGCTCTGTCTGGACTTCTCGCGCATGGCCATGCCCAGATCACTCAAGAATATACGTACCATACGGCCGTCCTTCTTGTCTTTCTTACGGATGATCAGGCCTTGGTCCTCCATGCGTTTCAAGGTTCTGCTAAGACTGGTGCTTTCCATACCCATCTTGGGTCCCAAACTGGTAGAGGGGGTTCCTTCCTTATCAATATTGAGAAGCACATATCCGATGGACATGGTGCCTTTGTATTTGCTGGCTTCCGCATTGTACATACGTGAGATGGATGCCCATACATATCTCAGATGATAGTCGACCGTTTCTTCTGCGTGCATAGTACAAAAATAGAAAATAAAGTATGCACGCATAATAAAATCGATGAACGGGATTTCTCGGCATATTGCGAAAGTGAAATCAGCGACCAAAGGCAATATTTGGAAGACCCTGGGTCCAGGAATCCTCTTCGCCAGCACAGCCATAGGGGTGAGCCATCTGGTACAGAGCACACGTGCAGGAGCATTCTATGGATTCGGACTGCTTTGGGCGGTGGTGTTGGCCAACCTCATGAAATATCCATTCTTCGAATTCGGTTCGCGTTATGCCAATGCGACTGGAACTTCTTTACTGGATGGGTATCATCGACTGGGAAAATGGGTCCTGTGGACCTATGCGCTCATAACCTTAGGGAGTATGTTCTTTGTCTCGGCCGCAGTGACTGCAGTGACCAGTGGCTTCTTAGATAATCTCTTTGCTATCTCTCAACATACGGGAGTGGATCTGGCGATCATTTCAGCACTGATCCTGCTTGTATGTGCTATCATTTTGAGTCGGGGTCGTTTTTCGGTATTGGACTCCTTGATCAAAGTGATAGCCAGTGTCCTGCTCTTGACTACTGTGGTCGCATTTGTGCTCACACTTGCCCATGGCCCGGTAGCTCAGGACATCTCTCTGGAGTTCATCCTTCCTGAAGATGCCATCGGTATCGCTTTCCTTATCGCATTAATGGGTTGGATGCCCACTGCAGTGGATCTCAGTACCTGGAACAGCCTATGGACGGTGGCCCGTATCCGACAGACCGGTTATCGTCCGGCCTTGAAGGAGACCTTGTTCGATTTCAATCTGGGCTATGTGATCTCGGCTCTATTAGCCCTTTGTTTCATCACGATGGGCTCTTATCTATTCTACGATACAGGCACAGAATTGTCTACCAGTGGTGCTGGATTTGCCCATCAGGTGATCACGATGTATACCTCGACTATCGGTGAGTGGAGCTATATCATCGTGGCCTCTGCCGGTTTTGCCATCATGTTCGGCACCAGTATCGCAGTGCTCGATGGCTATGCACGTGCCATGGACCATACGGCCCATCTACTTCTACATGGGCCTGAGGGATCGGGTGAACGCTCGAAGACCTATGGTCGCACCTTATGGATACTCGTGCTAGGCACCTTTGGTATCATCTACTTCTTGGGCACTTCCATCCCTGATCTGGTAGACCTGGCCACGACCATATCCTTCCTGATCGCTCCCTTCATAGCTATCGTAAATCTGATCCTGGTGCATCGGCCCTTTGTGGCGGCAGAGTTCGTTCCCCCGCTCTGGCTGCGCCTACTGGCTTTCTGTGGTGTGCTCTTTTTGACAGGGTTCAGCCTGTTCTTCCTTACTCGGTGAGACTGTCCTTGAGCTGCTCGAAGTTCATTTCGTAGAAGGTGCCCGGTCCATCCATGCGTTTCAGTTCCCCATTGAGCTGTTCACTCAGGGATTCCATGAGTGTGGTGCCGAGTGAATCCTGCTCGGTATCGCTCAGATCCACAGGCATACCGACCCCATTGTCACCGATGATGAGTTTGAACTTCTTACCGGGTTCGATGGCTGTGAGGTGGATCTTGAAGATTCCGCTTCTCCCATCAGGGAAGGCGTATTTCATGGCATTGGAGCTGATCTCATTGATGATCAATCCCAGCGGGGTGAGCGTATCCAGGTTCAATTTCTCCACCTGTATATCCAAGTCTAAGGTCACATTGTTGCTCAGATCATAGGTATTGATGATATCTGTACACAGATCGCGGATATAATCCGGGATATTGATGTTGGCCAGATTCTCGGTCTTGTACATGCGCTCATGTATCATAGCCATCGACATCACCCGATTCTGAGATTCATCCAGTGCCCATAAGGCCTCTTCATCTTTCACATAATGGGATTGGAGCCGGAGCAGCGAGTTGACGATCTGTAGATTGTTCTTGACCCTGTGATGGATCTCTTGGAGCAGGATGGCCTTCTCATCTCTCTCTTTGGCAATCTGTGCCGTACGTAGTTTGACCCGCTTCTCCAGTTTCCTGTTGACGGAACGCACCCTTCGCAATCTATATTGATTGAAAAGGAAGACCATCAGTGCAAAGAAGATGACCAAGAGGGCTTTGAACCAATTGGTCTGATAGAAGGCGGGAATGATAGAAAGATAGATCTGAGAGGGTTCTTCAGACCATCTTCCGTCATTATTAGCCGCTTTGACCTGTAGCTGATAATCCCCAGGGGGCAATTCTGAGAAGGTGACATATCTACGGTCTCCGATAAAGGTCCACTCATCAGTAAGACCCGCCAAGCGATAGGCATACGTATTCTTCTCAGGTCTCCTATAGTTCAGCCCGCTGAATCCCAGCGTAATAAGAGACATCTCAGGTCGAAGTTCGATGGTCTCGATCTCATGCACCAGATTGCGACTCAGATCCGGGTCATACTGGTTCTGCTTGGAATCGAAGACCTGCATCTGTGTGAAATATACCTTAGGCAGAACACTGTTGGTCTCGATATCCTGATAGCGAATGATGTCCAGACCTTGGCGTCCACCAAAGAATATCTCACCTCGCCTTGAACTGAGACCGGAAGAGGGAAGGAAAGTCTGATTGCCAAGTCCATCGATCTCGTTGTAGTTGATGAAGTTCTCGTTCTCGATGTCCAATACGGAGATTCCGTTGTTAGTGGTCATCCACAGTCTGCCTTGATGGTCTGAGCGTATATCATAGACCACATTATTGGCCAGTCCATTCTCGGTGGTGTAGAATTGCACTTGGTCGGTCAGCAGGTCGATCTTATTCACACCTCCGCCTTTGGTCCCGACCCACAGAACAGCCGAATCGAAATAGATACAGAGGACCTTGTCACTGCTGAGCATGCGACTAGAGTCCTGCCGCACTGCGTAATCGGTGAATGTCCCGTCTTCGATACTGTAGCGCTGGACACCCTCTGAGGCGGTTCCTATCCACATGGCCTCTGTGCCCTGTTTCTGAAGGTCGACTATGCGATTATCTGCCAGACCACCTTTGCTGGCTGGAGCATATTGGATGCGCGTAAGACTGTCGGTCACGGTAGAATATATGTTGATACCGCTTCCCTGGGTGCCTATCCACAAATCATCGCCACACCACTCCAAAGATGCGATGCGGTCATCGATCAAGCCCGTACCGTCTGCTCGTCTTCTCAAGGTGGTCACCTCTCCGTTCGTACGGTCTATCAGCACTACTCCATCCCGATCTGTGCCCACCGCCAAGAGTTCGTCACGGGAGAGAATGCACTTGACACTCTTACCATTCAGTTCTTCAGGAATAGCTGTGCGTATACCTGAAATAGTGGTCGCGTCACGCAGTATACCGATACCGGCTTCGGTCCCTAACCAGAATTCTCCCAATGATACCTGCTCGATACAATTAACGATGTCCGAAGGGAAGACCGTTCTCCCGAGATTCTCATTATCGTAATGGAAGATCTGCTGTTGCTCCCTATAGTAGAGATTCACACCTCCGCTATAGGTCCCTATCCAAAGGATGTCCGTGCTGTCCTCATGGATATAGTTGATATTATCATCGGAGATACTCGTATTGTTCTGCTCATCATGGATGTGTAGGATGGGCTCACTTCTTCCTTTGAGATAATGATACAGTCCAGAATTGGTCCCTATCCAGAGGTCGCCTTGCTTGTCGGTCCGGCAGGCGGTGATCTTCATATCGGCCACTTGGGTGTAGACAGACGGAGTGAGCAGACTGTCCTGAAGAACGAAAACACCTTGATTTGTGCCTACCAGTAGTTCCCCTTGTGGACCACTGCCTATGCATTGGATCACCTGTCCATATCGACTCAGATCACCTGGTACATCGAAGTGGTCGAAGCTTTCATCAGAAACATTCCATCGGTTGAGCCCTTGATTGGTCCCGATCCATAGCGTACCTGAGCTATCGGTATAGAGTGCATTGACAGAATTATTGGAAAGAGAGAAAGGGTCATCCACCTCTGATTTGTACTTGGTGAAAGAACTATCCGCGGTGCTGTAACGATTGAGTCCATTGGCTGTACCGATCCAGAGCCTATCATCGGCATCCAGGGTCATACACCAGACTGTATTTGAGCTCAGGCTACCTGGGTCATGGAAGTCGAATTTGTGGGTCTTGAAATCCATACGCTCGGCAAAGAGCAGATTGAGCCCCTGATCGGTCCCTACCCATAGATTCCCATTCGAGTCTTCTTGGATCGCATTGACCGAGTTGTTGCTCAAGCTGCGTTCATCGAGTGGATCTTCTCTGAAGATGATGCATTCATATCCATCGTAGCGATTCAGTCCATCATCTGTTCCGACCCAGATGAAGCCTAGACGGTCTTCATAGATGCAATACGCTGTGGCTTGAGAAAGCCCATCCCGCACACCCAGGTGATCGAACTGGATCTCCAGTCCTTGTGCGTGATACTCTGAGCATACCGACACCCAGAGTACGGATAGGAAAATGACAAAGGATTTCAATCGAAGAACACGCATATCGGTCAAGCTCGGGTGAATATAGATAAGTAAGCGATCACATCTCAGAGTTACGTACTGATGATAGCCATAATCCTACCTTTGGACTCCCAAATAAAAAACTGATAGATCGTATCATGTCCAACGAATATTTCACTCCTCCCGTAGCAGTCAATGAGCCCGTACTCTCATACGCCCCTGGAAGTCCAGAGCGCAAAGAATTATTGAAGACCTACCGGGCCATGAAGAAGAAGCCTATCGAGGCACCTTTATACATCGGTGCTGAAGAGGTGAAGACCGGTAAGACCGCCAAGATGACTGCGCCCCATGATCACAAATTGGTTCTAGGAAAGTATCACAAAGCGGAAAAGAAGCACGTCACTGCAGCAATTCGCGCTGCACTGAAAGCACGCTCGGCCTGGGCAAATATGCCTTGGCAAGAACGGGCAGCGATATTCCTGAAAGCCGCAGATCTACTGGCGGGTCCGTTCAGAGCGAGAATGAATGCCGCCAGCATGCTAGCTCAAAGCAAGAATGCCTATCAGGCAGAGATAGATGCGGCTTGTGAAATGGCCGATTTCTTCCGATTTAATGTGCAGTACATGACGGATATATATTCCGAACAGCCTGAGTCAGCACCCGGAGTTTGGAATCGCATGGATTACCGACCCTTGGAAGGATTTGTCTTTGCGCTTTCACCATTCAATTTCACTTCTATCGCAGCCAATCTGAGTGCAGCTCCGGCCATGATGGGCAATGTGGTGGTCTGGAAACCGGCCGACTCTCAGATCTATTCGGCACAGGTGATCATGGAGCTCTTCCAAGCAGCTGGTCTTCCGGATGGAGTGGTCAATCTGATCTATGGAGATGGGCCTATGATCGGTGATGTGGTCTTCTCTCATGCCGATTTTGCGGGACTCCATTTCACAGGTTCTACTGGAGTGTTCAGACACCTTTGGAAGACCATTGGGGATAATATCGCTACCTATCGCTCATATCCTCGTATCGTAGGTGAGACCGGAGGGAAGGACTTCATCGTAGCGCATCCGAGTGCTGATGTGGACGAAGTGGCCACAGCCATCTCCAGAGGCGCCTTCGAATTCCAAGGGCAGAAGTGCAGTGCGGCCTCAAGGGTGTATCTGCCTTCCAACACAGCCGATGCGATCCTCAAACGGGTGGTCAAGGATGTGAAGTCCTTCAAGATGGGTTCACCTGAGGATTTCGGCAATTTCATCAATGCCGTCATCGATAAGAAGGCCTTCAAAAAGATCAGCTCCTTTATCGACTATGCCAAGAAATCCAAAAAGGCAGAGATACTTGTAGGGGGGACCTATGATGACTCCAAAGGCTACTTTATCAAACCTACTGTCATCCGTACCGAGGATCCTCGATTCAAGACCATGTGCGAAGAGATATTCGGACCGGTAGTGACGGTCTATGTCTATGATGAGAAAGACTGGAAGAAGACCCTAGATCTGGTAGACAAGACAGGCGAGTATGCACTGACCGGTGCTATCTTCTCCAATGACCGCTATGCCATCGCTGAGGCGACCAGTATATTGGAGAATGCGGCAGGTAATTTCTATATCAATGACAAGCCTACCGGAGCGGTAGTCGGTCAACAACCCTTTGGAGGAGCTAGAGGATCGGGTACCAATGATAAGGCCGGTTCGTATCTGAATCTACTCCGATGGGTCAATGCCCGGACCATCAAGGAGACCTTTGTCCCTTCTACGGATTATCGCTATCCGTTCTTGGAGAAGTGAGCTAGGCTCACAAGAAGTGATTGAAGAATAGGGTCGCCTTTGGGTGGCCCTATTCTTATTTTCGTCCTATATCAATCCTAGCATCCATGCGTCTGCTCTTGCTTCTTCTGTCCTTCCTATGTGTCACCATGTCATATGCGCAGCCTGAACGCTGGGGGTGCCATCAGACCCACAAGCACATTCGCCCCAAGGTCTTGACCGATGCGCAGAAGAACCTGCTGAACGAGAGCAATCAGCGGAGCGACACCTTCAATCTGCTACACTATGAGATACATATCGATATCACGGATTATGATGGAGAATACATCAAGGCCAATACGGTGATCGATGTACGTCCGCGTATGGATGGGGTGAATGTGATCAACCTGGATCTCTATGCCTTGACCGTGGATAGCGTGACCTACAATGGGGAGCTAATCGATTTCGATCACGTACCCAATGTCATCGAAGGACAGAATCTGAGCATACAACTTCCTGAGACTACCATCATCGATCAGGACTTCGAGTTGAATATCTGGTATCAGGGACAGCCTCATCAGGATCCTCAGTGGGGAGGTTTCTACTTCGAGAACAACTACATCTACAATCTGGGAATAGGCCTGAGCACCATCCCACCGAATTTCGGGAAGGTCTGGTATCCGTGCTTCGACACCTTCGTAGAGCGGGCGACCTATGATTTCTATGTACTATCCGATGACGGCTTCATACCTCGATGTCAGGGAGAACTGATGAGTGAGACCACTTTGGAAGGAGATAGCATACTCAGTCATTACCACCTTTCCATTCCCATTCCTACCTATCTGAGTGCGATTGCTGCATCAGACTATGTGACCATAGCCTATGATCATGAGGGTGCCTATGGAACCATCCCTGTGGAGCTCAAATGCAAAGCAGCCCAAGAGGAGTCCATGGAGACCCGTTTTCAGAATCTTCCCAGCGCCATCGATGCATTGGAATACTGGTTTGGACCGTATATCTGGAACAAAGTGGGCTATGTCATGACCACTGTAGGAGCAATGGAACATGCGACCAATATCGCCTATCCACAGACCATGATGAGCCAGAACACCGTAGCCAATGATGGTCTGCTCTCCCACGAGCTCGGTCATCTCTGGTGGGGGGATATGACGTCACCTGATATCCATAATAATATGTGGCTCAAAGAAGGGCATGCAGAATATAGCCAACATCTCATGCGGGAATGGCACTCAGGCACAGAAGCCTTCGTTGCTGAAGTCAAGGACAACCAGCATTTCGTGCTGGAAAGCGCTCATGTGGATGATGGAGGGTTCTTTCCCCTTTCCCCCATTCCGGATGAGGTGATCTATGGACGACACACCTATTACAAAGGAGCGGCACAGGTGCATACCTTGAGGGGATATCTGGGGGATAGTCTGTTCAGAGCAGGTACACAAGCCGTGTTGGATTCATTCTACCTGGGTCATTTCAGTCCTGAGCAATACCGTTCTGCTTTGAGCAATTCTACGGGGGTGGATATGACCGATTTCTTTGAAGACCACATTTACGCACCTGGCTTCAGCACCTTTGTAATCGATTCTGCCTTCAGCGGTCCGGTAGGGAATGAGTGGGTCACTACATTCTACGTCCAACAGAAACTGAGAGAGGCTCCGCAATTCCATGATAATGTTCCTCTGGATTTCACCTTCTTGGATGCGGATTGGCAGAAGCATTCCTATACGGTCACTGTGAGCGGGGAATTCGACCAGGTCACCGTAGTCACCCCTTTTGAACCACTGCACTGGATGCTCAATGGCGAGAATCGTATCAATCAAGCCCGCATGGACTATGAGGAGGTCTTGACAGAGACCACCCTGACCGTGACCCTGCCTTGGGTGGATATGAAACTCAAGGTATTGGACATTGGAGATTCCGCATTCTACCGAGCTGAGCATCACTGGGTAGGTCCGGATGATCATCTGATGGATGAGGATGTATTGGACCTTTCGAACACCCACTACTGGACCGTAGGAGGATTATGGAGCGAAGGCTTGAGTCTGCAAGGCAGATTCTTCTATACTGGTATAGAAGACTACCATTTGGACTATGATCTGGTTGGAGATACCGAGGCGGCCATAGGACTGGCCTATCGGGAAGACAGCAGTGACCCCTGGTCCATCTATACTTGGTATACCCTACAAGCGGGAAGTGACAATGGCAACGGACAGATCAAGGTGGATTCATTGATCGCGGGTGAATATGCATTCGCCAATATCGAATTGAATGTGGGACTGAGCGAATGGGAAGACGAGACGCTCTTCGAAATCTTTCCCAACCCGGCCACTGATCGATTGCACCTGCGTACCGAATTGACCGGTCAATTCGATCTGAGCATCATCGACATGAGTGGAAAGGTGCATTTCCGCGAGAAACGGATGATCGATAGAGGGCAAGAATCGATTCTCGATGTTTCAGGTCTTTCAGCAGGAGCCTACAGCCTGGAATTCCGCAGCGGCAATGGACGCTTGGTAGAGAATACCTCTTTTATCAAGAACTAAGGTTCAAGCGATCGGATGAAATCCGATGTTGATCTTCTTCTTTTTCTGAGAGTATTTGTCCTTTTCGAAGATATAGACCTGCGGTCTGCGACCCATCTGGCCTTTCATGGCACGCAGTTCGCCCACAGGTTTGATCAGACCTGAAGTCATCAGTTGTCTCCTGAAATTGGGTGCGTCCAGCTTCTCTTGGAATGCCACTTCATAGATATCCAATACTTCTTTCAGAATGAATTCCTTGGGAAGCATCTCGAACACGGTCGCGTGACGGAGAAGCCCTTTCTTGAAGCGGTGAATCGCTACCTTCAGGATCTTGTCATGGTCATAGGAGAGGGGCGGAGCTTTATAGATATCGTGCCACTCCAATCGCTCATCCGTAGCAATGGTGTCATAGGTGACCAGACCATAGTAGGCTACTGTCACCACTCTGCCCATCGGATGGCGGCCTAGTTCGGTGAAAGCTCGCAATTGCTTACGATAGAAATCGGAACGACCCAATCTGGATTCAGCCAGTCGATTGAGACTCTGCTTGGTGTCTTCAGAAGGCTGGATGAGTTGACCGATCAAGGCCATTTCTTGAGAAGCACCCGACTCTTCCTTCTTCTGCAAAAGGACTTTGATACGGCCTTCGTGATAGGTGAATAGCACCAAGTCGATGGAGAAAGCGGCATTGAAGAACAGCCCGATATCCTCAGATACAGTTTGATTCATAGCACTACAAAGATAGTGTTAAATGGACACTAAGGCCACTCCGGTCAGTCGATTCTTGTGATATCGGCTCCGATAGCCTGAAGTCGCGTATCGATATTCTGATATCCTCTATCGATCTGATTCACATTGTGGATCGTACTTTCTCCTTGAGCTGACAAGGCAGCGATGAGTAGCGATACACCGGCCCTGATATCGGGAGAAGTCATCTCGATCCCTCGTAGTTGACTCTGCTTATCCAATCCGATCACAGTCGCTCTATGCGGATCACAGAGGATGATGCGCGCGCCCATGTCTATGAGCTTGTCCACGAAGAACAATCTGCTCTCGAACATCTTCTGATGGATCAAGACCGAGCCTCTGGCCTGCACGGCCGTGACCAGTACGATACTTAAGAGGTCTGGAGTGAATCCGGGCCAGGGTGCATCTGCGACCGTAAGCAAGGAGCCGTCTATATAGGTATCGATCTCATAATGATCCTGTGCAGGGATGAACAGGTCATCGCCTTTCAGGTCCATCTGTATGCCTAGGCGTCTGAAGACATTGGGTATCTGCCCGAGTTGATCGTACTTGACATCCTTGATAGTGATCTCACTACCGGTCATGGCGGCCATTCCAATGAATGAGCCTATCTCGATCATATCAGGTAGACAGGTATGCTCGCATCCTCCCAGATAATCCACTCCTTCTATAGATAGAAGGTTGGATCCCAGTCCGCTTATCTTGCCTCCCATGGAGTTGATCATCCTGCACAATTGCTGGATATAGGGTTCACAGGCTGCATTGTAGATCTGTGTAGTCCCTTCGGCCATGCTCGCGGCCATGATGATGTTGGCCGTACCTGTTACCGAGGCTTCATCCAGGAGCATGTAGGTCCCTTTCAGTTTCTTGCCTTCTGCTTCTGCCTTGTAGAAATGCTCTTTACGATCGTAGGTGAAGGTGGCTCCCAATCGTTCGAATCCGATGAAGTGTGTATCCAGTCTCCTGCGACCTATCTTATCTCCACCCGGCTTGGGTATGTAGCCTTTTCCGAAACGTGCGAGAAGTGGTCCTACGATCATGATGGACCCTCTCAGGGCTCCTCCTTTGACCTTGAATTCCTCTGAATGCAGGTAATCGATATCGACCTCCTCTGCCTTGAAGCGATAGCTTCCCTGAGCGAGTTTGGTGACCTCAACGCCTAATGCATCGAGAAGACTGATGAGTTTGTTGACATCAACAATGTCAGGAATGTTGTGTACTGTGACTTCTTCAGGAGTGAGTAGTACGGCTGATAGTATCTGTAGGACTTCATTCTTGGCACCCTGAGGAGTGATCTCCCCTTTCAATTGACGCCCTCCTACAACTTTGAATGAACCCATGGATGATCAGCGTCTTCTGTAATTCCGCGATTTGCTTCCGTTCTTCCGGCCTCTATTGCTGGACGCTTTTCCTTTACCTCGGCCTCTGTTACTGCTCCTTTGGGTCACACTGCTGCGTAATTGAACGTCTTTGTGTTCTAGTAGCTCGATGTCATCTCCTGTGATCGTAACAGTGCCTTTGGCCAATTCATTGAACTGCTTGATGATCACTTCATCCTCTACAGCATCCCTATTCCAGGTGAGATAGAATCGCTTCATCAGGTTGGCCACCGTATTGATGGCATTCTTGCGATCTTCTTCTTTCTCGATCTGTGGGATGGTATCTATCATGTCCTGGATAGACTTCCCGTAATGACCGTAACGAATGCTACCGCTCGGATACGACACCTTTTCAGGCTTGGTGTCGAATGTCTCTTTGGTAGGGATGGGATAGGGAGAATCTACATCGAGTTTGAAATCCGAAAGGATGAAAAGATGGTCCCAGAGTTTATGATTGTAATCCTCAACATCCCTGAGTTGTGGATTGAGCTGACCCATCACCTTGATGATGGCGTTCACTACTTTGTTTCTTTCTTCTTTGTCTTCTACGCTCAACGCATAGTTGACCATTTTCTTCACATTTCTTCCATGTTCGGGAAGTACGAGATCCGGCCGTGCCGTGTTATATTCTAGATCCATGATCTTGATTGAGGCCTCACCGTAGATGCAGGTCGAGGCAGATTAGACAAAAGCAAAAGTAACATTATATGACATGCCCATTCAGGATAAGACCTTGAGTTTTGCGAACTTGAGCAGCAGGACCTTCTTGCCAGCTCCCGGAAAGAAGATGGTCGCTTTGGTGTCTGGAGCATTTCCTTCGAGCTTCAGGATCTTTCCTTTTCCGAATCGCGCATGTTCTACTTCCACTCCCACATCCAAGCCCTCCAATGTTATCGCGGTCGAAGTGGGAGCGGATGTGTTGTCCAGTTTCTTCAGTTTAGCAGGGATGCGTGGGCTGTTCAGTGGCTTCTTGGATGGCTTGGGCTTGGGGCTGAATTGGCCTTGTGTCCTCTTTGTAGTGCTCTGCCAAGCATTATCCCAGCTATCTCCGAATCCCAGGTTGCCGATATCACTGTCCTCCAGTTTCCAGTTGGCAGGGAATTTCATGAATTGATCATCGATCTCTTCTATGAATCTGCTGGGCTCGCAATAGATAAGATTTCCCCAACGGTAGCGCGTATTGGCCATACTCAACGTGGCACGTTTCTCTGCACGTGTAAGCGCCACGTAGAAAAGCCTGCGTTCTTCTTCCAGGTCTTGGCGGGTGTTGAGTGAGAGTTGAGAAGGGAAGAGGTTTTCCTCCATGCCTACAATGAACACGTAAGGGAACTCTAGACCCTTGGCCGCGTGTATGGTCATCAGACTGACATAGTCGTCCTTCTCATCGGTCTGATCGGCATCGGTAAGCAGGGCTACGTCCATCAAGAAATCCGACATGGTATCATCCAGGTCCTGCTCTCTTTGTTTCTCAGAGAAGTCCTTGATCCCGTTCAACAATTCTTGGATGTTCTCATATCGGCTGACTCCTTCTGGAGTCTTGTCATTGTAGAGTTCTTTGAGGATGCCGGTCGTCTTGGCCACCTCATGTCCAAGATCATAGGCGCTGGTCACCCTCATGCTCGCTGCAAAACTCTCGATGAGCGTAGTGAAGGCAGATAACTTACTGGCTGTACCCTTATTGATGGGCAAGGCATATCTAGCGGGTTCTCTGATGACCTCCCACAAAGAGACTCCATGATTCCTCGCACTGAGTGTGATCTTATCCAGGGTGGTCTGACCGATTCCACGGGTAGGGTAGTTGATCACTCTTTTCAGCGCTTCTTCATCCTTGTGATTGCAAATCAGTCGGAAATAGGAGAGTAGATCCTTGATCTCTTTACGCTGGTAGAATGAGAGTCCTCCAAAGATCTTATAGGGAATATCCAATTTGCGGAGCGATTCCTCCATGCTCCTCGACTGCGCATTGGTACGGTACAGGATGGCGAAATCACTCTCTTTGGCCTGCTCCCTCATCTTGATCTCGAAGATGGATTGGGCTACCATGCGCCCTTCCTCATTATCCGTAGCTGCTCGCATGAGGTGGATGGTATCTCCCGTATCGTTATCGGTCCAGACTTCTTTCTTGATCTGATCCTTGTTGCGCTCGATGACTGAGTTGGCCGCTTGTACGATATTCTTAGTCGAGCGGTAGTTCTGCTCCAGTTTGAAGAGGACGTAGTCTGGATAATCCCTCCGGAAATTTAGGATGTTCTGGATATTGGCCCCTCTGAACGAGTAGATGCTCTGTGCATCATCTCCTACTACACAGATATTCTCATGTACTGCGGCCAGTTTTCTCACGATGAGGTACTGCGCAAAATTGGTATCCTGATACTCATCTACCAAGAGATAGTTGAATCGATGCTGATACTTGTGAAGAGCATCGGGGAAATCTCTGAAAAGTACATTGGTCTTGTATAGTAAGTCATCGAAATCCATGGCTCCTGCCTGGAAACAGCGTGCAGCGTAAGCCTTGTAGAGTTCACCTAGTTTAGGTCTTCCTGATGCTTCATCGGCTATCTGCACTTCCTTGTTGGCCATGTAGGCCTCTGGCGAGATAAGATTGTTCTTGGCCCCGGATATACGATTGAATACGATTCCCGGTTTATAGATCTTATCGTCCAGTCCGTGTTCCTTGATAATGGACTTGATCAGGCTTTTGGAGTCGGTCGTGTCATAGATGGTGAAGTTGGACGGATAGCCCAGTTTCTCTGATTCGCCTCTCAGGATACGAGCAAAGACAGAGTGAAAGGTCCCCATCCAGATATTCCTAGCCTCACCGTAACCCACCACACCAGCAATACGGTCCTTCATTTCCTTTGCGGCCTTATTGGTGAAGGTCAGCGCCAAAATGGAAAATGGATCGACACCGCTCTTGATGAGATGCGCGATGCGATAGGTGAGGACACGGGTCTTTCCAGATCCGGCACCGGCCACGACCATCATCGGTCCACTGATGTGCTGTACAGCCTGTCGTTGGCTGTCATTCAATTCATCTAGATAACTCACCTTGCGAAATTAGATATCCACCCCGTGAACCTCTTCAGGACAGGGTAGCATTATTCAACGATCAAGGATTTTCGGTCGGGATAGTCTGTGATTATACCATCCACGCCTTGCTCGATCAGACTTCTCATGTCTTCCACCTCATTGACCGTCCAAGGTACCACGCGCATGCTACATGCATGACAGTCAGCGATGAGTGTCTGATCCAGGAGGTCGTATCGAGGTCCGATGATGGGTGGAGTATAACCAAGTTCTGCAATGACCTCTGAAGGACTGAAGATCTCATTCAAGAGTATCGATTGACGGATGTTCGGTGCTTGGGATCGAAATGCTTTCAATATGCGCTGATCGAAAGACTGGAGCACACATCGTTCCTCGAAGCCGTACATGCGGATGACCTGTAAAACGAGGTCTACGAATTCCTCTGGTGGAGGATGATAGATAGTGTCGAATTCAGGAGCGGACTTCAGTTCTATCGTGAATCCTATGGATTGGAATCTGGGATCAGAAGTCTCGGATGCAATGGTATCGAAGAGTTCGGAGAGCAAAGGCCGTGTCACAGGCATGGAGACCTGTTGTGGGAATCCTGGGTGTTTCCGTCCACAGTCGAATCCAGCGATCTCCGCGTAATCCATCTGATAGAGGTTCAACTCTTTCTCTACTTCCGGACGCACGGGTCGGCCATCTGGAAAAGAACAGATGGTGGATGGCATATAGGGCTCATGTGCGATGACCACCTGATGATCTTTGGAGATGACCACATCCATTTCCAGATAGTCCATGCCGAGATCGATGGCCTTGAGAAAAGCTGGTATCGTATTCTCTGGAAGCAGACCTCTGCATCCTCTGTGGCCATGCCACTCTATGTTCCTCTGGGAATTCAACGCTGGTATGGCTGTACTTCTTACCGTACCAAGGTAACGATACCGCGATAGCTGCGTTTTTCTACCGAACCTACCCTACGCACTTCAAGCTGCCATTGATAGACAGAGTCACCGGAGTAATAGTTGGCATCATCTGCTCCTTGACCTATCCATCGCTCATTGATGTCCGTGGTCTCCCAGATGACCTGTCCGTTTCTGCCGTAGACTTTGAGGCTGTACTCCTCTTCGATAGCGCCTGTGATGATCGGTGCCCAGGAATCATTCACTCGGTCATTATCAGGGGTGAATGCTGAGGGAACGTGGACGATGAATTCTCCGTCTATCTGAACGTCCTGACATGTAGTGTCAGCACAACCGAATTCATTCATGACCACCATACAGACCGTGTATGAATGTGGGACATCCCTATCGGGTAGATCCAATACGGGAGTAGCTTCATCAGAGAAGATGAGACTGTCTAAGAACCACATATATTGTTCTGCACCGGAAGAGAGGTCTTGGAAGGTCAGGATATCCTCTGCGATGGTCGGTTCGGTGGGTGTGTAGCTGAAGCCTGCTATAGGAAGTCCATAGACCTCGATGAGGCCTTCGATGGTCGTGTCGATCACGCAGCCTTGTACAGTCTCTACGTAGATTCCTACGTCATATGTGTCTTCTCCTGTAAGGGGAATCGCGATCGAATCACACGTGATATAGGTCTGGCCATTGACCGTCCAAACACAGCTATCTCCATAGAGAGATAAGGGAATCTCAGAATCCAGTATCAATTCGCCTTCGCCACAGATTCCAAGATCGATATTCGTAGTGTCGAATGCTGGAAAAGGGTGTGCACTCACAGTGACAGTGGCCAGATAATCGATTCCACAACCGTCATCGACAATGAATGTCAGTTCTTGGTCCCCTAGAACAAAAACATCGATGGAATCAGCAGTCAATGTGTCAGCACCTTGCACCCACTGGTAGGAGAAGGGGCCTCCAAACCCTCCTGAAGCAGAACCACCGATAGTGATGGTCTCGAGAAGACATAGGGTCGTATCACTAGAAGTCAGGATTTCTGGTGCCGGAAAGTTCTCCAGAACGAGTGTGTCCACATCGGTGTTGGAGCAATTCACATCACTGATGAAAGAGACTGCGTACTCCCCTGACTCGGTCACAGTAAAGGTGAGGGAATTGTCGTCAGTGGAGAAATCTTGGAACAGGGCGCCATTGAGTGTGACAGTGAGGTCGAAGGGAGCCGAGCCTTGAAGCTCGACCAATAGGTCTACCGGGGTTCCTGTACATACGGTGTCCAATCCTGAAAGTACCGCTACCGGAGCAGGGATTTCCGTAACGGTTGCAGTTCCATTGGCCACTCCCGTACATACCATATCGCTGACAGAAACGATGGTATAGCTTCCGGCTTGGTCCACTTCCCATTGACCACTTGCGACAAAGAGGGTATCGTTCGGTTGTGCTACTCCATCTATCTCATAAGCGATCGCCCAAGGACCGCTTCCCGTGAGCAGTAGATCCAGTTGTCCGGTAGTGCCTTCACAAATGGTGATATCACCACTCAGGTCTGCAGTAGGAGCTTCTGTAGTGGTCACCTCGGCTGTTCCTTGTGGGTCACCGATGCATTCTCCATCGATCAACAGCGAGGTGATCTCGTAAGTACCCGGTACAGAAACATTGAGTAAGAATGGGTTGTCCGTGGTGCTTACCGTTCCCTGATCCACTCCATCAATCGTATATCCTACTTCATAGGAGCTTGCATCTTCTGAGAAGGTGATAGTCAATTCTCCGGACTGCCCTGTACAGATCACCAGATCGGAAGGGATATCAGAACTGATCGGCTCTGAAATGCTGACCGTAGCTAGTCCAGACACTAGAGCAGTACAGTATGCATCGATTCCTGACAGGGGTTCATAGTTACCTGGAACAGGAGTCAGTAGGGTAAATGGGGAGGCATTTATGGTAAGTGTAGGCTGTACGATTCCGTTCAGCATATAATCTACTTGCCATGGACCTATTCCGGTGCAGGTGAATATCACTTCAGCATTGGCCCCCTGACACACTTCTCCACCCCCAGATATCTCAATGGTAGGTTGATCCAAGGCGATTACCTCGGTCTGACCATTGACATTTCCTGTACATCCTAGATTCCTCACCTCTGATGCAGTGTAGATACCTCCGGTGGAGACGGTATAAGTGACCAGCCCTGGGGTGGGTGAGTTGATCACATCTATATCGACCCCGTCTTGAGAAATGGTCAACTGATAAGGCGGTGACCCAAAGAGGAAGAAACTGATATCAGTAGTCTCACCTGGACAGATGGTGTCATTTGCCGGTGATACGTTGGCCGTAGGTGGAACATACTGTGTCACTTGGGCCGAGGGGTAAGGCGGATCGATAGGGCAATCACTGTTCGAGAACGAGTCGATCTCATAAAACCCGGGAGTGCTCGCATTGATGATAAAAGTCGTAGCGGCTGAGCTGGCCGATCCCGCGGGATTGCCATCGATGGTCCAAGAAAAGTCGAAGGGTGGAGTACCTATGAACTCCACTATCAGATCGACAGACCCCCCTATACAGAATCCGGTGTCTGCGGTCATCGTAATAGAGGGTACAATAGGATTCGGTGCGGTTACAGAGCCACTCGCGGGGACTTGGATACATGTCGCGTCACTGATGCTGACCAATTCATAGAATGCACCTGGGCTAGCGGCTACACTGGTAGAGAAATCAGAAGTACTTATGCTATTGGGAACTCCATCACAGAGATATTCGATCGTGAATGGAGAGTTTCCTGTCATATCAAAAGTCAACATAGGTGAACTAGGAGGACAACCTCCAGATGCACTGATGCTCACAGTGGGAGGCAATGCGCAAGTGGGTCCGCAGCCCAGTGTAGCATCGATCACGATGAGTTCATCCGGTGCACATGATGGATCAGACAGTGAGCCTGACTCCCCGTCACTGTATGTGTTGATGGTGATCGAAGCGTCCAGGCCATCGTTAGAACCATCCGGTTCACAGCCTATGGTGGCTACATCGAAACAAAATGTCCAAGGCAAGGCTCCTGCACATGCATCTCCGACATTGTTTCCAGGATCGCCATCGTTGTCAGCATCGAAGAAGAAACCAGGTCCTGTCACTAGTCCGGTACCGGTGCTGGTCACCGTAGGATAGAATCCCCATGTGCCCGTGCCACTGCAACTTGCCGGTGAACTGACCGGGACAAGTGTGGCCGGATCCAAAGCTGGACCTAAGGTGATGTCGAATCCATGGAATTCCAAGGGAGAATCTCCATTCCAGTCTTCGATGGTCACACAGAACGAATAATCGGTGCCGCCAGAACAACTATTCCCAGGTTCGAAAGGCGGATCGATGAAGGTGGAGTAGTCGATGAGACAATCCACAGCCGGGCCGATAGGCACACAGCTGACATCAGCATCCCAACCGATATCTGTGAAAGAGGCATCAGAGAAAAAGTTCAGTGTCAAGCAGGTGCCGGTAGAGATGATTGTATTGATGGTGGTGCCTGTAAAGGGGCTTCCTGCCACTTGGGGAGCAGTGTCGTCCGGGCCATCGTATATAGAGAGGAAATCAAATCCGATCTCTAAACTGAACTCATTGAAAACGATCTCTAACCCATCTATACCGTTGTCAGAACAGATCGTGATCGTGATGTCTTGGTTATTCAGGTAGTTTGAGACGGTAGACCCCTGGTCTACCAGATTACCATCACAGGTCGAGAAGTTGCTCGTGAACCCATCCATGATAATAACGTCTTGAGCCATCAAGGAAAGGGACACGGTCATCAATAAAAGGACCGAACACGCAATAAATCTCTTCATTCTATAGAGGGAATAGGAACAAAGGCGTGAAATTAACCTAAAAAACCCTCTGAGAAAGGAGATTAAATCGTCAGATGTTTGATGCTCAGTCCAGGGCTTCAGCCACCTGCTCAGCGATTACATTGGCCCAGATGGCATGTTGATCTGCCGAAGCATGGAGAGAATCTTCTGGCACATAAAGGAACTGATAGGCGCTCTGGCTGATGGGATAGATATCGGCAATACGTGCTCCTCTGCTCTGAGCCTCAGAGATGATCACCTGATTATAGGCCTCGATCATAGCTTGAGCTTCTTCGGGGCTTCCTGCACTTGTAGGCAGACCAGGCGTGCTACTGTAATCCGGTAGGGTCACGCAGATCACTTTGGAAGGGTCATCGGTCCGTGAAATGGCCTTGATCAACAAGGCAGCGAAGTCGGTCTGAAATTCAGCGCTCGTCCTTCCACTCCAGTGATCATGGGCTCCGCACATGAGGGTGATGAGATTCTTGCACTTTGCCTCAGCTTCAAGTTCCATGTGCATTGAAAGAGCACTCGTGAGGTCTCCGTATTCACCTATCTGTTCATAGGCCGACACTACGTGACCTTGTGATTCGATATACTCGGCTATTTGATCGGTCCAAGCTGAATCAGAATGGATGTATAGTCCTGAGCTGAATTCATCTCCAACTGCCCCATAGTGCACAGTAGTCGCATAATCGATTCCACACGGGTCGATGATAAGTGTCTCGGCACTTTCCTTTTTGCATGCGAAGAGCAGAAGGAGCGCGATGATAGGACTGAATTTTATTGCAATGCTTCTCATAAAAGAAATACCCTGACCAGTCAGACCGGTCAGGGTAGATATACGGGTTTTATCCAGGTCGGTTTCAGCCGGTGATGCCCAATTTGGTCTTCACCATGGAGGAAACGTCCTCACCTCCGGTGTATACGACTGTTCCAGTGCCTATATCGAAGATGTAGGTGAATCCATTTTCCTTGCCCACTTCATTGATGGCATTCTGTACCTTTTCGATCATAGGTGTGAGCAGTTCTTGCTGCTTCTTGGCCAGATCCTCCTCGGCACGCACCTGGAATTCCTGGATGCGCTGCTCCATTCCTACGATCTCGTCACGCATGTCTGTAGCAGTGGAGGTAGGAGTATCTTCAGGTAGGGTCTGGAAAGTCTGTACCTTGTTCTGATACTCGGCCATCAAGGTCTTCATGCGGTCTTCCAACTGTGTGTTCAAGGTCTGGAGCTTATTTTCAGCTTCTGCCCTTTCAGGTAGAAGTTGAAGGATCTCTTGACTGTTGATGTGTCCGAGTTTGCTCTGGGCGCTGATGGAGGTGCCTATTATCAATAGGGCTCCGATCATTAGTAGTCTTAAATGATTCATTTTTCGTCTGTCGTTGTCTTGTTTAACTTCTTCTATTTACCACGTGGAGAATCTCCAGTATTTCGTTGCGGAGAGCTGCCACCACTTCCTTCGCGGCCTTGGTCGCTGTCGCTATCAGATTTCGTGTTCTGTCCGGGTCTGATTCCCATCTTCCTTAAGATCCTGTCGCTTTTATCGTATTTCGGATTAGCATACAGGACTCCCGCCTGACCGGATCTATCGAATATGGCCTCATAACCACCTTCATTGGCAAATTCCCTGATAGCATTGAATATCTGTTCTTGAATGGGTTGGATGAGTTCTTGCCTCTTCTTAAAGAGGTCACCTTCTACTCCGAACCTTTGCTTCTGTAGGTTCTTGGCCTCGCTTTCCATGCGAGTGATCTCTTCTTCTCGCTTCAGTCTCATTTCTTCCGTGAGAAGAACGGCCTCCGCTTGATAGGCCTTGTACATACGCTCGATTGTGGCGTAACGGTCTTCTATCTCGGTCTGCCATTGAGCCGCTGCAGCATCCAGTTCTCCCTGCGCTTCAGCGTAGGCCGGCATATTCTCGAGCACATATTTCGTATCCACAAAGGCGAACTTCATCTGAGCCGATAGACTCACTGCCGCTGTCATGAAGAGGGCTAGGAACAAGGATTTGCGCATCATGTCGGAATGTCTGAAAAGGGTTGCGAAATTAAGTCAATCGATCAGAGTTCCCCAAGATTCATGCCAATGGTAAAGTGGAACTGTCCCTGAGGCATGGTAGGTTGATTTGGCACATCATCGAATCTCCAACCGTAATCCAGTCCCATCAGACCGAACATTGGAAGGAATATACGCAGGCCGATACCGCCTGATCGATAGACGCCCAGAGGCTGATAGTCCACGAAATCATTCCATGTATTCCCGGCCTCCAAGAATCCGAATCCGAAGATGGTAGCACTCGGATTTGGCGATAATAGATAACGTAATTCCATGGTGTATTTGGAGATGAATGTGGCTCCTGTCTCCGGACTCAACGATAGGTCGTCATAGCCCCGCAAGGCAATGATCTCCCGACCGTCCAATTGGAATCCTGTGAGCGCACTACCTCCTAGATAGAATCGCTCGAATGGAGAGTCATCCAGGGTCTGGTTGAATTTTCCGAGATAGCCGAGACCTACCTTGGAGAAGAGTACCAGTTTATTTCCGCCTTGCTCATCCTGCGCACCCAGTGGGGTGTACCATTCAGAGGTGAATTTCCATTTATGATACTGCACCCAGTCGAATTTCTCGGAATCACTCAGACTAGGCGAGTAATCCCTACCCAACTCGAAAAATGCTCCTGGAGTGAATCGCAGGGTACCACCTATCCTTGATCCGCTGGAGAAGAAGATGGGATTACCATTCCTTGAATCCCGATAGAGCGAAGTGGTGATGGCCGCGTTATTGGATCGTCCATTGGCGAAGGTGAAGATGTTACCGAAATTCTGCAGTTCGTAATTTTGATAACTGGCCGTCATGAACAGCTGGAAATAGTCGTCAGGAATGGTGAGTCGTTTACCATATCCTACGGAACCTCCCAGGATCTTCAACTGCTGACGATTGGGGTTGGTGACAGTCTGCCCTTCAGAATCTATGATGGTCTTTGCTGCGCCATTGCTCTGTAACGATAAGGATCCACTCACGCTGAATGAATTGGGTTTTCTGCCACCCAACCAAGGCTCAACAAAGGAGAGGGAATAGGCCGAGAAGAATTGCCCATTGGTCTGAGCTCGTAGTGCTAATCGCTGACCATCTCCTTTGGGAACGGGTCTCCAGGCCTCGCCATTGAACAGATTCCGTATGCTGAAGTTATTGAAACTCAGTCCCAAGGTACCCACGACCCGTCCAGCTCCCCAACCTCCTTGGAGTTCTATCTGGTCAGAAGGTTTCTCCCTGACCGTGTACTCGATATCCACCGTTCCTTCTGAAGGATTCTGGATGGGATTGATGCCAAAAGCAGTCGGATCGAAGTATTGCAATTGGGCCAACTCACGCTGGGTACGTATGATATCCGATCGACTGAATAGATCACCCGGACGTGTACGTATCTCACGAGTGATCACATGGTCGTTTGTGATGGTATTCCCTTTGATGATGATCTTGTTGATGTAGTACTGCTTCCCCTCATACATCCGTATCTCCACATCGATGGTGTCGTTGTACACTTTGGTCTCTACAGGATTGGCACTGAAAGAGAGGTAGCCGTTATCCAGATATAAGGAGCTCACATCATCCCCATTCTGACTCATGAAGAGTCGTTCCTCCAGCTTGACCCGATTGTATACTTCTCCTTTGTTTATCCCTAATCGGTTATTGAGATAATCGGTGCTGTATTTGGTATTTCCCAGCCAAGTGATCTCTCCGAAGTAGAATTGATTCCCTTCTTTCAGATCGATAGAGATATTGACGGTGCGGTCATCGTTCACCCAAACACTATCTTCTAATACCTTGGCATTCCGGAATCCTTTTTCATTGTACTTGGCCAACAAGGCACGCCTGTCTTCTTCAAACTCTCCTTCCACATATTTGGATCGCTTGAATAGGCGATACCATTTTTTCTCCTTGGTCTTTTTCAGGGTGCGTTTCAAAACTTTATCACTGATCTCTTCATTGCCATCGAAATAGATCTCATTGATCTTATATCGAGGCCCCTTGGTCACGTAAGCATCGATGAATTTCGTGTTGTCGATGAGGTCGCTGGTGCGTTCTTCGAATCGGACCTCGGCTCGCAGGTGACCTTTCTTGCGGTAGAAATCCCGGATGATGTTCAGAGAATTGGTCTTGTTGTTCTCAGTGAGGATCTTCCCTTTGATCAGGGGGATGGCCTCCACCAGATCGTCTTCTTCTGATTTAGATACGCCTTTCTTGAATACGATACCTCCATAGCGTTCGCGTTCCTCCACTTCAATCACGAGAAATATCGCTTCACCTCGTACATCGGCTATTCCTATGCTTACATCTGCAAAAAGGTCCTGGTCCCAGAGATTCTTTATGGCTTTGGGGATGCGTTCTCCAGGCACGACCAATCGATCCCCTTCCTTGATTCCAGCAAATAGTTTGATGGCCTGTACATCAGTGGATTCGGCACCTATGACCGTGATTCCGGCCACAGTATATTCTTGCGGGCGACCTAGGTCAACTTGGGCGCGTAGGTCGATGATACATACTGCGCAGAGGAGGAGTGTCGTGAGAAGTGACTTCAATTCTTTGTGATTTGTTCTGAGACCATACCGAATCTTCTTTCTCTGTTCTGGTAGGAAAGAATCGCCTCGTAGAAATGTTGTTTTCGGAAATCAGGCCAGAGCACCTCGGTGAAATAGAGCTCGGCATAGGCGATCTGCCACAGTAGGAAGTTACTGATGCGTTTTTCCCCGCTGGTGCGGATGAGCAGACTGGGATCTGGAATATCGTGTGTGCTCAGGTGCTTGGATACGATACTGGAGTCGATCTCATCCGCTGCGAGCTCCCCACTGGCGACCTTTTCTGCGATCGCGCGTATGGCGTTGGTCATCTCCCACCGGCTGCTATAGCTCAGCGCGAGTATCAGAGTGATGTCGTCATTCTCCGCGGTACGTGCCATACCGTCTTTGAGTGCATTGCAGCATTTCGGGGGTAGATTATCGAGATCCCCTATGGCTTTGAGTCTCACGCTCTTGTCATCCAACTCATCGATCTCGTCCATGATGGTGGTGACCAAAAGGTCCATCAAGGCATCCACCTCCTCTTTGGGTCGATTCCAATTCTCCGTACTGAAGGCATAGAGAGTCAGGTATTTCACGCCAATCTCTCGTGCCGTTTTCAGGGTCTCTCTGACCGATTCCACGCCATTCATATGACCGAAGATGCGCTCCCTACCTCTGCTCTTGGCCCAGCGACCATTGCCATCCATGATCACAGCTACGTGCTCAGGGATGTTGGTATCATCTATGCGCTCTTTCAGTAATTTCTCCATGCTCCGTCTATGCCGCAAAAGTATTGAATTGTGGCCTTGAATCACTTCCAACAGCCATTGCCATCTTCACCGAGGCGCACGCTGAGTATGAGCCCGGTATATATGTACCAATCGCGGTTCTCAGGGTTCCCACGTAGGAGTCCGATATTGCTTCCATCGGGTCCCATAGGCTCCAGACTTCTGTCGGCCAATTCAGCCGCTAATTCCAGACCGGCATTATCACGTACGAGGGATGGGTCGGCATATTGACCGCTCACATCGTCTATATAGTCGGTCCAAGTCCTGCGTATGCCCCATTCGAGATTCAATGCCAGACGTTTGCCGAATCCAGCTTTGAGACCTAACCCGAATGGGATGGCCAGATGCCCTCTGCCATAAGGGTCGTCATATCCCGTTGCTCCTTGGGCCTCTGTATGTATATCTATGAGCTCATAATAAGCACCATCGAGTTCTGCCTCTGGATTCATATTGAAATAGGCCAGACCTCCAAAGACATAAGGTGTGAATCCCGTACCGATGCGACCCAGGCGATACTCGTAGAAGTTGATCTCCAGGATCATGGCCAGTTCGGTCATCTTGTTCCGGAAATTCAGATTCCGATTGACCAGATCAGGGTCCTCATTGTCCGAATCATAAGCTTCTACGTGCAGTCTCTTAGCATGCAGTCTGACCGCATGACGTTTGGTGAGGTTGAACCTATAGAGTCCACCAAATGCAAATTTCTTCCTTGGACCTAAATGCTTATAGGGATTGATGTCGCCAATGTAATAGCTGTACCCGGCTGTGATGCCTATCTCACCATAGGGGTCTACCGGCTTTTGGGCAGCAGATTCATCTACAAGTGCCAAAGCGCTGATAAAGAGGGATATCAGAAGACTTCTGAGCATGATTCTTTCAGAATGCAAAGTTGTCCTTTTTTATTGTGTAGATAGGCCTATTCCTACGAGTATTGAACAAGACTGGACTGCGGGGAACATTACATTTGCGGGCGATGAAACGCATAGGTGTACTTGGGGGAGGTCAATTGGGCATGATGCTATTCGAATCCATTGGTGACCTCCCTGTTAGACTCTCTTTCTTAGACCCGGATCCAGCATGTAGTTGTGCAGCTATTGGAGCTGATGTGGTCCTTGGTGATTTCAAGGATTTCGATCAAGTGCTCGCATTCGGCCGGAATAAGGATATCGTCACAGTGGAGATTGAGCATGTGAATACCGCTGCCCTCAAGGAATTGCAGACTTCGGGCGTAGAAGTCTATCCACAACCTGATATCCTGGAATTGATTCAGGATAAAGGACTTCAAAAGGAATTCTACAGAGAGAATAAGCTTCCCACTGCACCTTATTCCCTCATTGCATCTAAAAACGAGATAGACCCTGCTCGATTCCCATTCCCATTCGTTCTCAAGTCGAGGAAAGGAGGGTATGACGGCAAAGGGGTCGCCTTGATCCGTGATGAAGGCCAGTTGGACAATGCGCTATCCGGCCCTCTGGTCATCGAGCACCTGGCCGATATTCAGAAAGAACTCTCGGTCATCGTAGCTCGGGATATTCACGGTGAGGTATCTTCTTTTCCTGTTGTGGAGATGGAATTCGACCCGGAGGCCAATCTTGTAAGTGCCTTGATCAGTCCGGCCGAGCTAGAGGATGACTTGGCTGAAGAAGCCACTTCATTGGCCGAATCCCTTATCCGGAAACTGGGCTTGGTCGGACTATTGGCTGTGGAAATGTTCCTCTTGAAGGACGGTCGCATATGGATCAACGAAGTCGCCCCTCGGCCACATAATTCAGGTCATCAGACCATAGAGGGCAATAGCACATCGCAATACGCACAACATCTACGCGCCATAGCTGGACTAGGATTGGGGCCCACAGAAGCACTAGGCACTGCTGTCATGGTCAATCTACTAGGCGCTGATGGCCACCAAGGACCAAGAAGGATCCTAGGTCGAGAAGAGGTCGAACACGTCAACCATGCTCATCTACACGACTATCACAAGGCCATCACTCGACCCAAAAGGAAGATGGGACATATCACCGTGGTCGATTCAGATAGGCAGAACGCACTGGAACTAGCACTCGACCTGCAAAAGAAGGTCTCCTTTGTTTCTGACCGGGAAATGGGTGACTGAGATTAAGGGATAGAGAGAATTCATACATTTAAGCCATATGAGCGCAGCAGTGGGAATCATCATGGGTAGCAAGAGTGACTTGAAGGTCATGCAAGGAGCTGCTGAAATATTAGGCCGATTGGGTGTGGAGTTTGAAATGGATGTAGTCTCGGCCCATCGTACTCCTGAAAAAATGATGGACTACGCGAGAACGGCTAGAAGTCGGGGACTCAAAGTCATTATAGCCGGTGCAGGTGGGGCTGCCCATCTTCCGGGAATGACCGCTGCGGCTACTACACTTCCTGTCATAGGAGTGCCTGTGAAGAGTAGCAACTCGATCGATGGCTGGGACTCTGTGCTCTCCATTTTGCAGATGCCCAAAGGAGTGCCAGTAGCCACAGTAGCATTAGATGCCGCAGCCAATGCAGGCCTACTTGCTGCACAGATACTTGCGACCAGTGACATGTCATTGGCCGAAAAGTTGGAACAGTATAAGCAGGAGATGAAGAACAAGGTATCTACCATGTCAGACGAAGTCAAACATGCCTAGGATCAGACATATCTCCTCCTTGCTGCTATGTATGTTGGGACTACTGAGCTTTGCTGGCGGTGAGATCCAACCTCGAGGTGCACAGAGCATGGCCATGGGGAACAATTCCGTCATGTTGACCGGACTATGGAGTGGATTCAATAATCAGGCGGGCCTGGTCGGATTGACCGATCTACATGCAGGAGTCTACTATCACAATCTATTCTCTGTAGGTGGCTTGGCCGATCAAGGCTTCATCGTGGCCTATGGAGATGGGCAGAGATCCGTAGCGATCAATGTCAGCACCTTCGGTCAAGAGGTGTTCTCAGATGATAGATTCGGATTGGCATATGGGATGAAGCTCGGAGAAAAGCTCGATATGGGTATCCAGCTCAATTATCACAGCAAGCGTATCCAGTTCGATGAGTATGGTTCCCATTCTACCCTCACGGCCGAGATCGGTCTGATCTCCCACTTGACCGATGACTTCGATCTAGCATTCCACCTGTTCAATCCATGGCAGAGTACGCTGCTCAAGAATGAATTGGTCGATGAACGGATTCCCACGGTGATGAGTATCGGAGGAGCCTATCGATTCAGTGACAAGGTGCAATTGGTATCCGAGGTCACCAAAGACTTGGACATGCCTACCGTTCTCAGAGCGGGTATCGAGTATCGGGTCGTAGAGGTGGTCTATCTACGCGGAGGGATATCTACAGAACCCACCCTGAGTAGTTTCGGTGCCGGTGTGGACTGGAACGCCTTGCGTTTTGATGTGGCAGCCAGCTATCATCACGTATTGGGCTATTCCACCCAACTGTCGTTAAGCTATCGCTTCAACGATGGAAAGAATTGACCTGACATCCCTATTTTCAGGAGTATTCCTTTGCTTTTTTGCAGCCCTATCTGCCCAGACCGAGCAGAAGGATATCATCGAGCAAAGCATAGAGGTCATTGCCGAGATCAATGAAGATTCAGAGGTCGACTACACAACCTTGATCGATGACCTCACCTACTTTCTCGAACGCCCCTTGGATATCAATCAGGCCCAGCGTGAGGACTTCCAAGCATTGGGATTCGTCACCGATATCCAGATAGATCGTATCCTCTCACATAGAGAGACATTCGGTCGCTTCATCGCATTAGAAGAATTGCAATCGGTGGCAGGTCTTCCCTGGAATGTCATCTTGATGCTCAGGAATTTCACTTCGGTCAATCGGGATCTCGATGACCTCAATATCACTATGAAGGACCTTCTACAGAATAGTGAGCATGAACTCTTCCTCCGAACGGATCGCATCTTGGAAGAACTTAAGGGTTCGGGTCCGATTTCCAGCGATGAATTGGAAGAGAACCCGAACAGTAGGTTCCTAGGAAGCCCATGGAGGCACTATGTACGCTATCGCATGCGCTACCAGAATCGCGTGAGTATAGGCTTTACCGCTGAGAAGGATGTTGGGGAGGAATTCTTCACTGGTACGCAGAAGAATGGCTTCGACTACTATTCGTTCCATGCCTATGCAAGTCGTATCGGCAAAATCGATAAGGTGGCTATCGGGGACTATCAGATACAGATGGGACAAGGCATGACCATGTGGTCTGGATTGGCATTCGGTAAATCTGCCAACCTCTTCTCCATCAAGCGCAATGGACGAGGTGTGGTACCCTATCGATCGGTAGATGAGAACAATTTCCTCAGGGGAGCAGCCGTGACACTGAAACACGGAGATTTCGATCTCACACTCTTCGGTAGTAAGAAGAAACGAGACGCCAATCTGCTTACCGGAGATACGTTGGACCCTGAGCAGGCAGTCTCTTTCTCTGCCCTGCAGATCAATGGATTCCATCGCATACCCAGAGAGGTTGCTGACAAGAATGTCCTCGGTGAGACCATATACGGTGCAGAATTGAAATGGTCCCATAAGGGATTCAGAGCAGGCGTTCGAGGCGTCAAGCTCGATCTTGACCGCGAGTTCCAGGTCAGTCCTTCGGACTACAATCAATTCTTCTTTCGAGGTCAGGAACTGAGTGTTCTGGGAGCAGACTATGAATACGTCAAAGGCAATCTCAACATTTTCGGTGAAGTGAGTCGCTCGAGCAATGGGGCTCTGTCCGCCATCAATGGCGCCTATCTGGTATTGGATAGAAGAATGACCCTGGCCGTGCTTCATCGCACAGTGGCCAAGGATTTCCAAGCTGTCTATGCCAATCCCATCATAGAAGGAAGTCGGGTCTCTAATGAACATGGACTATTGATGGGTACGGTCATTCGCCCGGATAACAAATGGACCATCACCACTTGGATGGACCGATTCAGCTTCCCTTGGCTCCGTTTCCAAGTGGATGCCCCCTCCAGTGGCTTCGAATTCCTAGGGCAAGTGGTATACCGCCCCAATAGACGGGTAGAAGCCTATTTCAGATACCGGTATCGAGAAAGACCGCGGAATGTGGATGTCGAAGACCTAGCGATCGATCAAGTAGGGCAGACCGTACAGCGCAACTATCGACTGAATACCCGCTATAGAATATCGGAGACTGTACAGTTGAGAAGCCGGGTCGAATTGACGGATTTCTACAGAGAGGGAAGGAC
>JABDLZ010000066.1 GCA_013001705.1 Flavobacteriales bacterium | reverse complement strand
ATATTCAGAAGATCAGTCCTCCGAGTCCATGTCGAATGGAGGTAGAGCCACCAGAACTCTCTAACTATGTCAATGTAGATGGCATCGTGAGCAATGATGAACCAGATAGTGCGGTAGCCATTATGTGGCCTGAATTCGACCATATCGACTTTTACTATGCACCATCCATTTTCCTGGGTCCCGACCAGTTCGGAGTGGATCAGGACTTCTTTCTCTCATATTTCAGAGAGGATGTGTTGGATAGTCTCTGGTTCTGCGGCAGAAGGTATATGCCTGGAAACTATGAGTGTGACCTTCTAGACTACCGGATTCCTGTCAGATATGAGTATCGTAATTCCTACGTCAACCCCTGTGGCAACGATGCTCCTCCACTTCCTGCTCCGGTGGATCTGACCAAATCCTTCCAACCGGTGCCCTATCCCAATGGGGATGTGGACCGTGTTCAGGTCAAATGGTTCAAGGGATCACCTGAAGTTCGCTTCCAACCTCAAGATGGGGTGGGCTGCGATATACAGTTCTGGCCCATACGTGATCTGGCCACCAATACACCCATCATCGGGGCCGATTCGGTGATGATCAGTGATGTCACTAAACCAGACAAGGAGCTCTTCAAATGGCCCATCAAGTTCAGGGCCGATGGGGTAAATAATAGCAAGCGGGTAGAACCCAGTACTCGCTACAACTGGCGCGTACGCTGTGCCTGTGACTATGGATCAGGTCCTGAAAGCGAATGGTCGGAGATCAAGATCTTCAATACACCTGCTTTCGATCCGAGTACCGGAATCTATATCCCGCCTCCCGGGCAGTATCTGAGCGAGAATGGCGAGGTGAAGTCCACCGGACAGGAAGTGCTAGAGCTCAAGGCATTCCCCAATCCTGTGCAGGATATCCTCACCATACAGAGTGTGCAGTCCATCGCTTTGGATCGGATAGAGATCTTGGATATGACCGGTAGACTCGTCCTACAGGAGAATGCCGTTATGGATAAACAACTGGAGTATCGATTGGATATGAGTCCACTGCCCACGGGACTCTACATGGCCCGTGTATGGGCCGGTGAGATGGAGCAGGTACTCCGCTTTGAGAAATATTAGAGTATGATCTGGATAGCCAATTAAAAAAAGACCCCGGCCATGATGGTCGGGGTCTTTGTAATGTGTTAGAACGAGCTGACTCAGTTCACATAGGTCAAGGCTCTACCGCCCTTTCCTGCGCGACCGGTACGACCGATACGGTGTATGTAACTGTCGTAGGTCATAGGGAGCTGATAGTTGATGACGTGCGTCACATCATCCACATCGATACCTCGGGCCGCCACATCAGTGGCCACCAGTACGTCTACTTTACCTTTCTTGAAGGCATTCAGAGCGACCTGACGGGCATTCTGACTCTTGTTCCCATGGATATCCTCAGACTTTATGCCTTGCTTGTTCAGATTCCTGCAAAGACGTTTCACCCGGTGCTTCGTTTCATCGAATACGAGTACACGGGCAAACTCATCCTTTTCCAATAGCTCGCAGAGGTGTTTGAACTTGTCCTCTCCGTCTTTCAAACGGATGACGTCCTGATCGATATGGTCGCTGCTTACCAGACCCGAGCTTACCTTGACGGATACAGGCTTGTGCAGTATCTCATCGATACGTCTCTGTTGGGATTTCTCGATGGTGGCCGAGAAGAGCATGGTCTGCTTCCTATTGCGCATCATGTCGATGATCTTGTCCATATCACGGGCAAATCCCATGTCCAGCATGCGATCGAACTCATCCAATACCAGCGTATTGAAATTGCGTAGATCGAGCACCCGTCTATCGATCAGGTCGAGCAATCTGCCCGGTGTGCCGATATAGATGTGCGATGGTCTTTGAAGCTTCTGAAGGTCCTTATTGATATTGGTCCCACCGATGAAGCAACAGCTATGCAGGCCGAGGCCTTTGGTCATGCTCTTGAATTCCTGCTCTACTTGAAGTGCGAGTTCTCTCGTAGGAACTACGATCAGTGCATGTTCTTTTCTGTTCTTCTTCAGTAAGAAGTCGATCATCGGGATCAGGAATGCTCCTGTCTTTCCGGTGCCGGTCTGCGCGATACCTAGGATATCGCGTCCTTGGAGTAGGGGGTCCAGACTGCGGTCTTGGATCTCAGTAGGGGTCTTGAAGCCTTTGCTTGCCAAACAGCTCCTCAATCGCTTGTCGATAGGGAGTTCTTCGATGGTGCGTGTGGCTTCATACACCTGTTCTTCTTTAGAAATGGCCTTTTGGACCAGTGTGCTAGGGTCGATACTCGATACGAGTTTCCTTCCCTGTCTGCGTGAATTATTGCGTGAATTATTACGTGGAGCGTTCCCTGAGGGTCTCCTCTTTTTTCCGCGATAGGACGAATTGCCGCCCTGGCGGGTATTTGAATTTCTCATAAAATAGTGTGATCCAGGCTATTCTTTGCCTGGCGTCTTAGATGTCGATTCCGACATGTGCGTGCGGAATCCTGCTTTTCTCTTAAAATTGAGCGCGATGATGCACATGTGAATTCGGGATCATCGGCTGCGATACATCTCGTTGGTGTATCTCCTGATGAGCAGAACATTCGTGAAGGAGAAAACTACGTATGGTGGGGTAGTGATGCCTAGACAGAGCTGTCGGCTGATAAGGTGCTACAAAGATAGACCAATAACCGTGCCCGTGTGAGAAATCTCTATTTCGGCCTCAGTTCTCCCGTATGATCGGTCCTTCTACGCGCTTGATCAGCTGGGATCGACTTCCCGGTATGAGCTTGTAGATAAGCACATGGAAATTCCATGCATCTCGCAACTCGGGATGATTATCCTGCCATGAGCGTATGATCCTGTACAGGGAGAATCCCTGGTCGGCCTTCCAGCCGTCAAAGGTGTGTATGGCCAAGCACAAGGTGCCATTGTATAGATCCAGGAATTCGGAACAGGGAACTTCTTCTCGAATACTCTGGGTCACTCGGCTGAAGAAGTGACGCTCGTTGATCTCGGTGATAAGTGACTTTTCCATATCTATCGAATTGTGGTCTGCTGAGAAAGCGGCAGATTCCGTGCCTGAGTCTGTTCCCCAGTTCTCACAGTGATGAACAGAACGTGGTTTTTTCCACAAGGGAGTCGAGGGTCGATTTTCACTTTCAGCTTGCTTCTGCCTTTTCACACTGGAATCCTCGAATTTCTAGGGATGCTTATGGTAAAAAGCACAATATGTTGAGAAGTACAAAGGGCTGTACTTCCCTGTAGATCATAGGTTTGCCAGCGAATTGTGGAAAAACGTGGACGTAATTCCTCAACCGGAACTACATGGGCAGTCTACCCGTCAATCCACTAGAAAGGGAGTCGAACGACCATCGTCCAAGATCAAGAGATAATTCCCTTCTCGCAGCTCCGCGATATCGATCACGGTAGGATGTGCCGAGAGCTCGGACTGCATTACCGTTCGGCCACGCCCATCCACTATGCGGAAGCCTCGGGAGCGTTCCAAGTGGTCGATATAGAGTCTATCCTGTGCAGGATTGGGCCATAGTCTGAGGGTCTCCTTGGCCTGTTCCTCGACATCATCTACGATGGTGAGTCCATTGATATCATACTGCGAGAAGAACTCCCAGATGACCGCAGAGGCATTGAAATCCTGATTGGTAGTTCCGATAATGATATCTGTCCCCGGCCAGGTATGTGCACCATCGAAGACCTTGTAAAGTTCTACCGAGCTTCCATTGGTCCCTCCCTCGTAGAGCCAGCGTTCGGCCGTGCAGCCGTCATCCGGATCGCTATCCGGTACCGGAGTGATGAGGGGAGGGATG
>JABDLZ010000065.1 GCA_013001705.1 Flavobacteriales bacterium | reverse complement strand
GTGATACATCTCGGTATACTCCCCCCAGCAAAGGCTGTTCTGAGCCCAGCTGCCTTGCTTTGAAGGAGCTACGCATCAGGAGAATTGCTCCGAGACGATTAAGTCCTTTGTTCCGTGGTCGTAGCGGTAGAATCCTTCACCACTCTTTCTCCCTTTCTTACCAGCAGTCACCATATTCACCAGCAGGGGACAAGGGGCATACTTCGGATTGCCAAATCCATCATGTAGCACATGGAGTATGCTCAAACACACATCCAGACCGATGAAGTCGGCCAATTGCAATGGACCCATCGGGTGCGCCATTCCGAGTTTCATCACGGTATCTATCTCCTCCACTCCGGCCACGCTCTCGTAAAGGGAATAGATCGCCTCATTGATCATTGGCATCAATATGCGATTGGCCACGAATCCGGGGTAATCGTTGACCTCTACAGGGATCTTTCCTATCTGCTTGGATAGATCCATAATGATCCGGGTCACTTCATTACTAGTGGAGTAGCCGCGAATGACTTCCACCAATTTCATGATAGGCACCGGATTCATGAAGTGCATGCCGATGACCTTGTCCGGTCTGGAAGTGACCGAGGCGATCTTGGTGATGCTGATAGATGAGGTGTTGGTTGCTAGAATGGCATTCTCAGGTGCAAATTCATCCATCTGCTGGAAGATGCGCAGCTTCAGTTCCTCATTCTCAGTGGCAGCCTCTATCACCAGTTCACTGTTCTTCAGCGCAGTCATATCGGTCGAGGTTTTGATCTGACCTAGGGTGGTCTCCTTGTCAGACTCGCTGATCTTCTCCTTGGCGATCATGCGGTCCAGATTCTTTGAGATGGTGGCCAGCGCCTTTTCCAGTTGCTCGGAAGAGATGTCGATGAGTGTGACCTGGTGGCCTGTTTGTGCAAATACGTGTGCAATTCCATTGCCCATAGTGCCCGCACCGATGACCGCGATGTTCTTCATTTCTTGTGAATTGAGGATTAGAAAAGGAGCGTAAAGCTAGAAAAATAGGCGGCTATTTCCCGGATCCCTTGATGACGGTAAGAACGGTATATCCCAGTATCTTGAAATCCACCGCCAGACTCATGTTCTCGATATAGAGTATATCGTATTTGAGCCGTTGTACCATTTGATCCACATTCTCCGCATAGCCGTATTTGACCTGTCCCCAAGAAGTGATTCCGGGTCTGACTTTGTGTAAGTGGCGGTAATGAGGAGCGACCTCCATGATCTTATCGATGAAGAACTGACGTTCAGGTCGGGGACCTACCAAGGACATATCCCCTTTGAGCACATTGAAGAATTGGGGCAATTCGTCCAATCGGGTCTTACGCATCCATTTCCCTAGCGGGGTGATCCGCTTATCATGGGAGCTACTGAGCTGAGGCCCATTCTTCTCTGCGTCCACCACCATGGTCCTGAACTTATAGATGTAGAAGGGACTTCCGTGATGTCCTATGCGTATTTGCTTGAAGAATATGGGACCCTTACTGCTCAATTTGATGGCGATCATCAATCCAAGGAAGAGAGGTGACAGGATGATAAGTCCAAATAGGGAGACCGTGATATCGATGATGCGCTTGAGGGATTTCTGCCAGGCCGGCATGATCTCCCGATTCACTTCGATGAGTGGAGCTCCAAAGATGCTGGTCATCCGTACCGAGCCGCTCAGTATGTCATACATATCAGGCAGGACCTTGACGATCACCCCGCAGCTCTCTAATCGGGAGATGATCTTGTTCAATGCCTTATGATCGTGAGAATCGACTGCTACGATCACCTCTTCGATCTCCTGCTGAGCGATGGTCACTTCCACTGCATCGAACTCTCCACAGGGCGCCAGGCCGGAATCCTTCATCTCGTCACTTCCACCGTTGTACTTCAAATAGCCTTTGAAATAGTATCCCGGTGATTTGGCCAGTGATCGTATCTCTTGGAAGATATCTCGAGCAGAACTCCCAGAGCCAACAATCAGTGTGTTGAATCCGATCTCACCGCGGTGTACCTTCTTCACCGTACGATTGGTTAGCATGTATCTGAACAGGAATGTGAATCCGAATTGCATCCCGAACAACAGGAAGAATGCGGAGTAGTAGTCCTTATAAGTCGCGATCTGATCATCCAGAATGAGTGCAAAGAAGATGACCAGACAGCCGAATAGGGCTGCCACCAGAGTCTGTCCCAATTCCTGCAGGCGGTGCTTTCTGAAGATGCGATTGTAGTGCCCGCTCATCGCATAGAGAAGGATCCACATCACTGGAATGACAGCCAGCCCGATGTAGAATTTCTCATCGAAAATGAGATCCACATCATAGCCGAATTTGCGGGGTTCCAGGTAGGTCTTCCTATAACGGAAGAAGAGCCACCAGGTGACTCCTGCAGCGATCAGATCACAGACGATATACCGTATGACCAGTGACCGTCTTGTCATTGCAGGGGATGGATCACTTTGACATTATCGAAATAATAGGTCTTCACACCCATGCCGGTATTGTAGCCTTCGATGAATATCTCATACTCATCTTCATTGCCCAAAAGGTCGATAGCCTGATTCAGTTCCACGTAGACATGGTTCCATTGGGCTTGGCCGTTCTCATCCAGTGAGGGGTTGAAGCCCGCGATGCTGTAGTCCAGAATAGACGGTTGTGACCTACGAAGGCCTACCGTGAATGGTCCTTCTACTTTATAGTCCAATTCGATATAGGCGATATTCTTGAAAGCCAGATCCAGTTCCAAGGTGCTATTGACCTTGAAATGATCTCGCTCTTCATCCAAATAGAGAGCTCCTATCTTATCTCCTTGAAGGACATCAGAGGGATCGGGATTGGGAATGGACTCCATGATGGTGTCGCTAGTGACCGAGCGTTCGAATTGAAAGCCCGTGCCTTCGAAATCCTCATTGTTGAACACCAGTACGTCAGCGATGTAGTTGAGGGTGGGTTCCAATGTGACCGAAGCCCCTGGGATGAGTTCTATCTCGGTATTATAGAAATCGTAAAAGGGATAGCGCGTACGCTCGGTGCTCAGTCCGTTGATCTGTATGCCCCCGAAAATCTTGATGTCCACCGGACCTTGATTCAAGATGGGGATATCCACGGGCATCTCATAGGCACCGATAAGCTCATCGTTCACATTGAGCCACACATCGATGATCTTTTCTGATGGACTCCCTTCTTCGATACCTCCGTTGCGCACCTCCAGTCCGATTTCCTCTATTCTGAGAAAGGAGACTTCCTCCTCATTGGGATTGATGAGGTCACAGGATAGACCCAAGAGCAGCAGACCAAGTAGCGGTAATCGTCTTTTCATTCAAGAGATCTCTGAAAACGTGCGCGAAGGTATCCCATTCTGATGGAGTGTCCACCCCACGTTCATCGGTAGATGAACGCCTGGTGTATGGGATTTATTTCATGGATCTCCTTTCTATCTGTTCCATGATACGATGCGCTATGGACAAGGCCATGTAGCCATCCTCAGCGGTCACTGGTGGTTCTGTGTCTGTATGGATGGCCTGTGCCAGAGCTTCGAGTTCATCACCTATGGCATTATTGGGCTCCACTTCCGGTCGGTCGAACGTTACTTCTCTTAAGGGCTTTCCATTGCCCGGGTCCATGGTGATGGCAAATGGATCCGGCTCACCTTCGATCTCGGCCATCGAGACCACTTCACTCACTTTCTCCAGAAAATCCACGCTGATATAGGCATCCCGCTGGAAGAATCGGCTTTTCCGCATGTTCTTGAGAGAGATGCGACTCGCGGTCAGGTTGGCCACGCATCCATTCTCGAATTCGATGCGTGCATTGGCGATATCAGGTGTTTCGCTGATCACATTCACCCCGCTAGCATGTACCGAGCGTACATTGGAGCGGGTCACGTGTAAAATGATGTCGATATCGTGGATCATCAGGTCCAGGACCACCGGAACATCGGTGCCTCTGGGATTGAATTGTGCCAAACGGTGGGTCTCTATGAACATGGGCCGATCCAATCGCTCGGCCACCGCTTGATAGGCCGGGTTGAACCGCTCTACATGTCCTACTTGGATCTTGGTGCCCGCTTCTTCGGCCAGTTTTCTCAGTTGTTTGGCCTCATCTAGCGTATTCGTGATGGGCTTTTCGATGAATAGATGCTTGAACTTACGGAGCCCCTTGATCGCACAGTCAAAATGGCTGAGAGTCGGGGTCACGATATCCACTACATCCACATCATCTAAGAGCATATCCATGTCCTGGTAGGCTTTGACTTCCAGTTCTGCCTGGGTCTTAGCGCTCACAGCCGGATTGGGATCATAGAATCCGATCAGTTCATAGCTCGGGGATTGCTTGAGTATCTTGATATGGATCTTGCCTAGATGCCCTGCACCCAGCACTCCGATGCGTAATTGCTTGTTCTGCACAGGACCAAAGCTAGGAGGATAATACACGGCCACTTGTTATCAAATGCAAGGATTTCAACAGGTCATGGCTGAATAGCAGGGTATTTTTCGGTCGCTTATGAAAGACTCATATAGACATCAAGGTCTTCGAAGGAGGATGGTCCGAACACTGAAGGCCAAAGGATTGACCGATGAGCGGGTCATACAGGCCGTTACAAATGTTCCTAGACACTATTTCGTGGACAACGCCTTTGTAGAACATGCCTATGAGGATAAAGCCTTTCCCATAGCAGCAGGCCAGACCATATCTCACCCGTCTACAGTGGCGATCCAGAGCCAGCTTCTGGACCTCGACCCAGGCATGAAGGTGCTGGAAATCGGCACCGGAAGTGGATATCAAGCAGCCGTGCTGATAGCCATGGGAGCCCGATTGGTGTCCATAGAGCGTCAGCGATTGCTCTATCAGAAGACCAAACCACTGATGAGCCGACTCGGATATCGTGCTAAATTCTTCTACGGAGACGGATACAAAGGAAAAGAGGCCTACGGTCCCTATGACCGCATCTTAGTGACCTGCGGTGCTCCGTGGGTTCCTGACGCATTGGTCCACCAACTGCGTCCTGGTGGCATCCTGGTAATACCCGTGGGAGAAGGGGAAGTACAGGATATGCATAAGTATATCAAGACCTCACAAGGTGAGTTGAAAGAGGAGATTCATGGTGAATACAGCTTCGTGCCTATGTTGAATGACCGAAGCGAAAGCCGTTGAAGGCATATTTAATGGACCTAAAAAGTAGAAAACAACGATTATATACCCTAGTTAATGTTAATAACTATGGTATTTGTTAATAACCTATGTTTGCACCCGGATTTACATTTGATCAAATCTACGTTTCACTAAATTCAGAATTATGAAAAGAAACACATTGTTATTGGCAGCCATATTTGCTGTCTCGGTGGTAGGCGCACAGGACCTCACTTCTAAGAAGGGAGAGCCGTTCCTACCTGAAGGAGGAGAATACGCTCTAGGAGCGGATGCTACTCCACTACTCAACTACGTTGGGAACTTCATCGGGGGTAACGGGCTGAACACAGCACCTGTATTCACTCCACACCCTACAGCCTCAGGAGCAGGTCCAGTTGGATTTGCCATCTACGGTAAGAAGTTCATCGATCCTCAGAATGCATACCGGGCAACGGTCCGTGTGGGATTCAACAACTTCACACAGCGCATGTTCGTTGTCGACTTGGATGGAGATCCAGGAGATGTTGTAGAGGATAAGACCAAGACGAGTGCTATGGGAGTCACCATAGGAGCTGGTAAAGAGATGAGAAGAGGTAACACCAGACTTCAAGGAGTCTATGGTGCTGCTGCTCAGTTCTCTTTTGCTTCTATGAAGACGTCCTATGAGTATGGAAACTCCTTGGATGACATGGGAACGCAATTGACAGAGGAGAAAATGGGAAGCACAGTCACTTTCGGTGTCGGTGTTTTCGGTGGAGTCGAGTACTTCTTCGCTCCTAAGATGTCAGTAGCTGGTGAATATGGTTGGGGTCTTGCGATCTCGAGCACCGGTGATGGTGAGACTACTGTCGCAGTCGATGGTGACGATGACATTGTGACTCAGACCGGTGGTAGCAGTACGTTCATTATCGATACGGCCGCTATTGACAGCTTCAACTTGAGACTGATGTTCCACTTCTAAGAGAAGTCTGAATACTACTACTAGGAGCCCCGATCCTGTGTGAAACGAGATCGGGGCTTCTTGTATACTTTCGGTAAGGAATGAGACGTCTATTGCTGTCGGTCATTTGTGCTTTCTTCTTCTCCCAAGGGCTTCTTGCCCAATGGGGAGTCGGCATCAGCGCGAGTCCATTTCTCGATTATACGGGCAATCTGATAGGTCCTTCGTCTACCATTCCCACATGGCAAGGAGGTGAAGGAATCCCTCGGGCATTGGATGTATTCAGATACCGATCGGAATCGGATGACTGGATCCGCTATAGACTACAGACTAGCATCCAGCGATCGAGCGATAGAGACTGGGTGCCTGCCTTGTATGATGGACTCAATGAGATACCACAGGAAAATGTGACGGAAGAATCCTTGGAGAGGTCTTTCGAGATGCTCATGGGCATACATAGGGAGAAATGGCTCGGAGACGGACGGCTCCAAGGAATTTGGGGTAGAGGAGTGCACTTGAGCACCCATACCATGCGAGCAGAGGTCAGTATAGAGAATCCTCTAGCTGCATATGTAGGTGATACGCTGTGGTATGATACCGGATACAGCTTTGGGGCGGCTGTTTTTGTCCAAACCGGAGTCATCTACCAGATCACTCCATCTTTGTTCCTATCTGGCCGGATGGGCTTCGGAATGGATGTTCACTACGTCCCTGAGGTACGATATAGACGTGTGGAGACGTTCTCAGGTTCCGCAGAATTGATAGAACGCACCGCTGAACCGAGCAATTCGTACTGGAGAGTCGACAATTTCATGATTCCAGAGTTCAGCATAGGCTTCTATTTCGGAGCAGACTCAGACGAGAAATGACCTTCTGATACCTTTGCAGCGCATTTAGAGAAACGATGAGACCCATAGTCAAGATAGGAGCAGGGATCATAGCTTTGGCCATGATCAGCTTGCTTTTCCTCAACCCTTCAGGCTGCACCTCCGATACACCGGATAGACGACCATTGGCCAAACCCAAGCAGTGTTTCATACGCTCAGAGAGCGGTTCTATCCAGTCTGGACAACCGATACGCTTTCGCAGTGGTATCAAAGTGGAAAAGACGGTACTTGACAGTACGGTCACTTTGGACGGAATACCCGTCATGGAAGAAGAGATTCCTACAGATGAGCTCCTGCTAGGCAGGCATGATCTGAAGATCAGATACCTATTCGATGATTCCACCCGCTGCGAATCCTCTTGGTCCATCGAGATACTATCTGATGTCACACCTCAAGTGATGCAGTACCAGGTTATCAGTATGTATGATCATAATACCGATGCCTATACCCAGGGATTGACCTGGCATGACGGTCGTATATATGAGAGCACTGGGCAACACGGGGAATCGCTTATCTATAACTATGACCCCATGAAGCGTGACTACGCAGATAGGGTGGACCTACCCATGACCTATTTTGGTGAAGGCTTGACCATACTGGGAGACCGTATCTATCAACTCACCTATAAATCCAAACTCGGTTTCTACTATGACCTGAACACGATGGAGAAACTAGGAGAGTTCAGTCTACCCACGGCAGAAGGGTGGGGGCTGACCGACAATGGCCGTGAACTCATCATCTCCGATGGGACGCATGTACTTACCGTATTGGACCCTAAAACCTTTGAAGTACTCCGGACCATTCCGGTGTACGATGACAAACAGCGATTGGAAAGCATCAATGAAATGGAATATGTGGATGGTTACATCTACGCCAATCTCTACGGGGCCACAGTCATTGCCAAAATAGATGCGAGCAGTGGAAAGGTCTTGGAATACATCGATTGCCGCGGAATTCTCCCTCCTGAGCTTCAGACTCCCGACCAAGATGTATTCAATGGCATTGCCTACAATTCCGAGCGCAGGACCTTCTACGTGACCGGAAAGTACTGGCCCAAGCTCTTCGAGGTCAGTTTTGTGCCCAGACCCAGCTAGACATCATTTGATGCGAAGGGAGAACATCTTTTGTTCACCGATGAAACCGCTCAACGTATCTCCGACCTGTACTGGTCCCACTCCTTGAGGTGTGCCGGTGAATATGAGGTCACCTATCTTCAAGGTGAAGTATTTAGAGACCTCAGCGATCAAGCGGTCGATAGGGAATATCATATCGCTGCTATTCCCTTCTTGTACGAGTTCTTCGTTCTTCAGAAGCCGGAAGGGTATGGATTGCACATCGCTGAATGACGATACAGGTAGGAATCGTTGACTGACCGGTGCGGAATGATCGAATGCTTTGGCTTTCTCCCATGGCTGGCCTGCTTCTTTCAATCGTTGTTGGGTGTCCCTACAGGTAAAGTCGATTCCTAGACCGATCTCCGAGTAATAGCGATGTGCAAATCGCTCTTCGATATGTCTACCTACCCGATCGATACGTACCACCAATTCCACCTCATAGTGTACGTCATTCGAGTGTTCAGGATAGAAGAATGGCTGCCCTTTAGGGATAAGAGCAGTCTCTGGCTTGAGAAATACGACAGGTTCTGTGGGCACCTTGTTGCCCAATTCTTTGGCATGGGCAGCGTAGTTGCGTCCTATGCAGATGATCTTCATCGTCAGATGGATTGCTTCATAGAAGAATAAATGCGCGAGATGACCTTCTTGGTATACATAGGGAATTCGGCATTCATCATCCAGTGGTAGTAGGAAGGTTCCTGATTGAATACGTCTACTACTTTCTTGCCCTTGTGTTTACCGAAGTTGAAGATCTCCTGTCCGTCCTCATCCATTCCGATACGCCCTGCAAAATCCACCGAGTTCCGGTTTCCTTTGGAGAATTCGGCCAAGAAGTCCACATCGTTCTCCAGTTCCTCGTATCGCTCGATCTGCGCTTGCAGCACTTCTAAAGTCGCAATGACATCCGCTTCAGCGCTATGCGCATCTACCAGATCCTTCTGACAATAGAATTTGTAGGCAGCGACCAGTGTGCGTTGTTCCATACGGTGGAAGATATTCTGCACATCTACAAATTTCCTGTCTGACAGGTCATAGTGATCACCTACTCTCAGGAATTCCTCGATCAGTAGGGGGATATCGAAGCGATTACTGTTATACCCTGCCAGATCACAGTCAGCCAAGAAGGCATAGATTTCTTCTGCCTTGTATTCGAAACTCGGACAATGCCGCACGTCATCATCAGAGATGCCGTGAATGGCCGTTGAAGTAGGAGGGATCGGAATGGTAGGATTGAGTCGTTCCAGATAGGTGTCCTTCTGGCCATCGGGATGTAGCTTGATGATGCAGATCTCCACGATCCTATCCTTGGCTACATCGGTGCCTGTGGTTTCGAGGTCGAAGAATGCTAGGGGTCTTTCCAGTGCTAAAGCCATAATGCAATTTGATAGGGATGGGCTGACGAAGGTAGCATTACCCAGCATGTAGAAATGAAAAAACCCCTTCGATCGAAGGGGTTTTGATTCATATCATGCAATGTCTTAACGCGCCACCATACGTATGTACTGGAACTTCTCGTATTTGCTTCGATTGGATTCGAAATCCCCTCGGTATTTCGGGCCTTGGATGAGGCCTTTGATGGAAGTGATGTTGACCTTGTTACGGCTCACACCTCTGCGGTCGAGTTCGGCCATGAGCATATCGAGCCCATCATTGGCCCTGTTATTCGCGAGTACATCATTCGATCCCCAGGTACGGGTAGGTACGCGGGATGCACTTCCTTCTATCTCTATATCTACCGATCCATGCTTGTTGATCATATCCACTAGATCATCCATGAAGAGTTTGAATCGCGTCTCGGCCAATCCGATATCCTTCTCATTGTATCCAAAGTATTTATCGAAGATGGCTGTTCCGGCAGAAGTAGCAGAGATGACGGATACATCATCCTTGGTGGTCATCACAGTGGTCACATCATCAGTGGTGTTCTGTATCTGAGTCACACCATCATCGGTCTGCGTGACCACACCGTCAGCAGTGACTACTTTGACTACCGATCCACGTAGATTGACCGGGTCCAGTTGCACTTCGCGTTCTATCTGACTGTAAGCAGTTCCGCATTCTACTTCCAGATTTTCTTTGTGGATAGAAGTGCCATCTACGAGATAATCCAGTTCGTAATTCTTACAGGGTTCTAGGATGGCCACGAATACTCCATCCCGCATACGCGGAGTGTAGGTGCTCACGATACCGGTCTCAATGTCGGTCACCATCACCATGGTATTCACAGGGATAGCTCCGCCTTCAGGAGGGACCACATAGCCTTTGAGTACGGCCAGATTGCTTCCATCCTCAGGTTCTGGAAGTTCGACCATATAGATGTCTTTGAGTCCGTAACCACCTTCTCGGTCAGAGGAGAAGTAGGCCCTACGGCTATCTGCAGAAGTCACGTAGAAGACATCATCATCTACGGTGTTGATGGGGTAGCCTACATTCTCAGGGGTGGTCCAGTCACCGCTATCCATGAGTCGGGTAGAGAAGATGTCGAAGCCTCCCATGGTATTATGTCCCTTACTTGCGAAGTACAAGGTCTTCCCATCAGGATGGATGAATGGAGCATCCTCATCGTACTTGGTATTGATCTCCGGACCTAGTAGGAGCGGCTTACTCCATAGACCATTGGGAAGTTTGACACTGCGATAGATATCTCTTCCTCCATATCCACCTTCTCGGTCACTGACGAAGTACATGGTATTGCCATCAGCACTCTTCGCGCTATGTGTCTCCCAATCCTTGCTGTTGATATCACTGGAGAGTTTCAGTGGATAGGACCAAGTCTCACCTATGAGAGTACTGGCGTAGATATCCCCTCCACCCTTGTCGGTATCCTTATAGATGTAGAGTTCTTGGCCATCGGCCGAAACATTGATAGTGGCCGAGTGCTGGCTGGCCTCATTGATGTTCAACAATTCGGGTCGCTGCCAATCCCCATTCCTGTCTCGGTATGAGACGTAGATATCTTCGAAGAACTGCCCGTCCTTGTCATCTATCAGATTGGCATTGGTACTGTCGTCCCTCAATCTTCTACTGGTGAAAAAGAGGGCGTTCTCATCTACAGAGACCACAGGGCTGAAGTCATTGAATTCTCCATTGATGACCGGCCCCATGTTGTTGATGGTGATATCCACCCGGGGATTGGAGATCTGCGATTTGGCATTGGCTGTCATCACTAGACCGCGTTCGGCATCATCGCGTAGATGATGTCTCTTGCCCATGAGGTCCAAGGCCTCCTGAAAGGACTTCTCGGCCTTGGCCAGTTCATAGTTGAGCAGATAGGCCTGTCCGAGATAGTATTTGGTCTCGATAGGCGCATTGCGCTCTTTGGGGTCATAGGGACTATAGTCACTGATATTGAACGAAGCATATTCATCAGAACGACCATTCTCTGCAGCCTCCAGATACTTCATTGCCTTCGCCTTCTCATTCGATGATTTGAGATAGCAATACCCGATCTTATAGTTCAGGTTGGCATTGGTAGGATCATCATTATACATCTGAAGCCACAGGTCAAGGGCCTGCATGTGATAGCCTTCTTCCATCAGAAGGTTCGCTTCCGTGAAATCCTCTCTGAACTTGGATGCATCCAGGTCATCCGGTT
>JABDLZ010000064.1 GCA_013001705.1 Flavobacteriales bacterium | reverse complement strand
GCTGATGATCTCGGTCACCTGACCGGCACCAACCGTACGTCCGCCTTCACGGATCGCGAAGCGAAGACCTTTGTCCATCGCTACAGGTACGATCAATTTCACGTTGATGGTGACATTGTCACCTGGCATCACCATTTCCCTTCCTTCTTCCAAGTTCACTTCTCCTGTCACGTCAGTCGTACGGAAGTAGAACTGAGGACGATATTTGTTGTGGAATGGAGTGTGGCGTCCACCTTCTTCTTTTTTCAGAACGTAGATCTCAGCCTTGAATTCAGTGTGAGGAGTGATAGAACCAGGCTTGGCGATCACCATACCTCTCTTGATATCTCCTTTGTCGATACCTCTGAGAAGAAGACCAACGTTATCACCGGCTTCACCTCTATCGAGGATCTTACGGAACATCTCTACTCCTGTAACAGTGGACTTCAACTTTTCTTCTTGCATTCCGAGGATCTCGACTTCTTCACCAGAATTGATGACTCCTGTCTCGATACGTCCAGTAGCAACAGTACCACGACCTGTGATAGAGAATACATCCTCTACAGACATCAAGAAGTCCTTATCTACTTCACGAAGTGGAATCTCGATCCAAGTATCTACAGCCTCCATAAGTTCGAGAACGGTCTTAGACCATTTCTCATCACCGTTGAGTGCACCCAGAGCAGAACCTTGGATGATAGGTGTGTTGTCGCCATCGTACTCATAGAAAGAGAGCAGTTCTCTGATCTCCATCTCTACGAGCTCGAGAAGCTCCTCATCGTCTACCATATCCACTTTGTTCATGAATACTACGATACGTGGAACTCCTACCTGACGTCCAAGAAGGATGTGCTCACGCGTCTGAGGCATGGGTCCATCAGTGGCTGCAACGACAAGAATAGCTCCATCCATCTGTGCAGCACCTGTCACCATGTTCTTTACATAGTCAGCGTGACCTGGGCAGTCAACGTGGGCATAGTGCCTGTTGGCTGTCTGGTATTCTACGTGTGATGTGTTGATCGTGATACCTCTTTCCTTCTCCTCAGGAGCGTTATCGATAGCATCAAAATCCTTCTTTTCAGAAAGACCTGCATTGGCCAACACAGTGGTGATGGCAGCAGTCAAAGTGGTCTTACCATGGTCAACATGACCGATGGTCCCAATGTTGACGTGTGGCTTTGAACGGTCAAATGTTTCTTTAGCCATTGCTGTTCGTTTTTATTCTTGTTGTTGTTTACTCTATTAAAAAAACTCTGTTGAGCCAATGACGGGAATTGAACCCGTGACCTCGTCCTTACCAAGGACGCGCTCTACCCCTGAGCTACATCGGCTGGTGCCAATCAAATAACCAGAGAGGCCTATATCATTCAATGACCCTTCAATTATGGTCAGGCTCATGGAAGATCCCGTTGGACCAACCTTTGAGCGGGAGACGAGATTCGAACCCGCGACCCTCAGCTTGGAAGGCTGATGCTCTACCAACTGAGCTACTCCCGCAATTTTGATTCAAGATTCCAGCATGAAGATTCAAGAGGTGTACTCTTTCATCTATATAGACCGGATTCGAATGAATCGTATTTCAAAACGTTCACATCCCGTTGGATGTTGATGTGGGGAGAGCAGGATTCGAACCTACGAAGGCGTAGCCATCAGATTTACAGTCTGACCTCGTTGACCGCTTGAGTATCTCCCCAATACCTATATGTGACTCGGTCACATCTGCTGTTCATACCCCTGAGGCGTTCCTCTAAAAGGGTTCGGGTCGAATGTAATTTCCGCCACTATCATGAACAATCTTACCCGAGCCGATGGAGGGACTCGAACCCACGACCTGCTGATTACAAATCAGCTGCTCTAGCCAGCTGAGCTACATCGGCTTGATTTTCAACCCTCTGGACATCGAAATTCCGTTGCATTCCGACTTACTCGCCCCAAAAAAGGACTGCAAATTTATCAAACTAAGTCCGAAGTCCAAATAGTCACTACGATTTTTACTCAACGGATCGTTCGTATCGGAAATGGAGAGTGTCTGAATTGAAAAGGACCCGGCCTTGATGACCGGGTCCTTTCTATAGGAACTATATGTTCTTTTGATCTGAAGTCAGGCAGTTTTCAGCTTGCCTTTACGCTTCAATAATTGTCTACGCAAGGCATCTACTGCCTCGTCCGTTGCTTCTTCGAAGGTCTTTGCCTGCTTCTTGGCAAAGAGATCCTTTCCGGGAATATTGAGTTTTATCTCTGTGATCTTATTGGTCAGTGTGTTGGTATTATCCAGTTTCAGAAAAACCTCACTGTCGATGATGTTGTCTTGGAATTGCTCCAACTTCTTCAACTTTCCTTTGATGAAGTCGATCAACTTGATATCGGCCGTGAAATGAACGGATCTTACTTCTACTTGCATATTCTATTCGTTTATGTGGTTAAACGTACGAGTCATCCTCTTGGATGCGATTTAGTGTGGATCTTCTTCAAGCGATCTATACTGTTATGGGTATAGACTTGAGTCGCGGCAAGATTTGCATGACCAAGAATCTCCTTGATGGACTGCAATTCTGCTCCGTTCTCCAGCATATGTGTAGCAAACGTATGTCTAAGAACGTGTGGACTCTTCTTGCTCAAAGTAGTCACACTACCAAGATATTGATTTACCCGTCTGTAGACAAATTTTGGATAGAGTTTCTGACCATTATCGAGTACCAATAGGTGGTCGGTCGCTCCGATTGTACTGTGTTTGGCCTCCAAATAGTCCTCCATGGTCTTTTTCAGCTCACGGGCGATAGGCACGAGACGCTCCTTGTTCCGCTTGCCGATGACCTTGATCTCATCTTGGCTGAAATCTGCCTCTTGGATACCTATGAGTTCTGATAGGCGAATCCCTGTGCTATACAGAAGCAACATCAAGCAGCGGTCTCTGAGTCCACTGAAGTCATCAGGAAACAGATCGGCATCCCAGAATAAGGAACGCATGCCTTCCTGTTCAACGAACTGAGGCAAGCGAGAAGGGGCTTTGGGAGTATGCAAGGTGGCTACCGGATTATCTACTCGGTATCCATTGCGTTTCAAGTAGCGATAAAAACTCCTCAGAGTGGAGATCTTGCGCTGCACGGTACGTACCGATAAGCCCTTATCCATCAGGTCGACCACCCAATTACGCACCCATTGTGCTTCGGCAGAAGTGATATCCAGTTCTGGACCGTAAGAATGAAGGTGTTCCTGGAATTGCTCGAGGTCCTTGGCATATGCCGCCACGGTATGCTCAGAGTAGTGTTTCTCTACGGAAAGGTATAGCAGGAATTCTGACTGCACATCAACAAAAAAGGCGAATGGATCGATCCATTCGCCTCATGAGCATAATTCTTTTCAGAAGATCACTCTTCATTCAGGCGCTTCTCATTGATGTAAGCGGCTTTCTTCATCTCTTCCCTACGGACAACTGAGTCCTTGGTATAGAATTGTCTTCTACGGAGTTCACGGATAACTCCGGTACGATCGAATTTCTTCTTGTAACGCTTGAGAGCTCTTTCGATGTTCTCTCCTTCTTTTACTGGAATGACAAGCATGTCGTCTCTTTCAATTAATGGGCTGCAAATTTATATCTTTTCTCTCAAATGACAAATCAGGAGAGGATCTGTCTTGAAATCACCAATTTCTGAATCTCTGAAGTCCCCTCTCCTATGGTGCACAATTTCGAATCCCGATAGAATTTCTCTACGGGAAACTCCTTGGTGTATCCGTAACCTCCAAAGACTTGGACAGCATCAGTAGATACTCTCACTGCCACCTCGGATGCATAGTATTTGGCCATGGCAGACTCCTTGGTCATCTTGACTCCTCGGTTCTTCATGTCACCCGCCTGGAATGTGAGTAATTCCGCTGCTTCTATCTGAGTGGCCATATCGGCCAATTTGAAACCTATCCCTTGAAATTCAGCAATGGGTCTACCGAACTGCTCTCTCTCCTTCGCATAAGCTCGCGAAGCTTCATAGGCCCCTTTAGCAATCCCGAGGGAAAGGGCGGCAATAGAGATACGTCCTCCATCCAGGATCTTCATGGCCTGAATGAATCCATCCCCGACATTGCCCAACACATTCTCTTCAGGTATACGGCAGTCCTCGAAGATGACCTCTGCGGTCTCAGAGCTGCGCATCCCTAATTTATCTTCTTTCTTACCGGCTTTGAGACCCGGAGTACCGCGCTCTATGACGAAAGCCGTCATACCGTGTGAATCCAGGAGCTCACCGGTGCGCACGATGGCCACGATCACATCTGAAGAAATCCCGTGAGTGATCCAGCATTTGGTCCCGTTGAGCACCCATTCATCGCCTTCTTTCTTGGCGGTGCATTTCATGCGCATGGCATCCGAGCCCGTATTGGGTTCGGTCAAAGCCCATGCTCCGATCCATTCTCCTGTCGAGAGTTTGGTGAGCCACTTCTGTTTCTGCTCCTCATTACCGAAGGTCATGATGTGGCCCGTGCAGAGTGAATTATGCGCAGCAACCGATAGACCTATAGATCCACAGACCTTGGCCACTTCAGTGATGGCAGTGATGTATTCCAGGTATCCGAAGCCTGCACCTCCGTATTCTTCAGGAACCAGAACTCCAAGAAGTCCCAGACCACCCAACTTCTTCATGACCTCTACTGGGAATTCTTGGGATTCATCCCATTCCATGAGACGTGGTCTTATCTCCTTATCTGCAAAGTCCCTCACCATCTGTGAGATCATGCGTTGATTCTCGTTCTGTTCAAATTTCATTGTTCAATGCGCTTAAGCGTAAGACACTATATTCTCGATTTCCGATGTGTACGGCTCCAACCTTTTGGTCCCTTCTAAGAAAGCCAATTCTACCAAGAATGTGAATCCGGCCACGTGTCCACCCTCCTGCAAGATGAGTTCAGCGGTAGCAGCTGCCGTACCTCCTGTTGCAAGGAGATCATCATGGATCATCACACGCATACCCTTGGTCACTGAGCCCTGGTGCATCTCTATCTCCGCACTCCCGTATTCCAGGTCATAGCTGTAGGAAACCGTGTGGTACGGGAGCTTTCCTTTCTTACGTACGGTAATGAAAGGAACTCCCAAACGTATCGCCAGGGGCATTCCGAAGAGGAATCCCCTGCTTTCTACCCCGGCAATGGCCTCTACCTTCATAGATCGACATCTATCTGCCAGTTCTTCGACCACATCATGACATAGTCGAGGGTCTTCCAAGACCGGTGTAATGTCCTTGAACATGATACCCGGCTTGGGGAAGTCAGGCACATTGCGAATGGCCCGTTCTACTCTATTTTCCAATGTCGTCAATGTGGTGGTCATCCAATCGGACGGCAATGTTACGGTCTTACTTCATCCTGACCAAGGACGTTGCCGGTTATTGTAGCTTATCTGATCGAATCGTAGAATTCCTGGGGTACGGTATAGCCCAATGAGCGGGCTTTGTCCGCATCCTGTCTGGCGGCTGCTTTGTCTCCCAGACCGCGATTGGCAATGGCCCGATTGTAATAGTAGTTGCTCTTCTGAGGATTCAAACGAATGGCCTGTGAGAAATCAGCATGGGCCTGCTTATAGCTGCTCTGCTGGGAATAGAGGTAGCCCCTGAACTCATACATATCATCCCTATCGGGAGCAAAACCGATGATCGTACTGACATCCGCTATGGCCTTGTCCAGTTGAAGCATATCCAGATAGGTCAAAGCACGATTGGAATAGGCGTCCAAAAAGTACCTGTCGATCTTAATGGCCTTGGATAGATCCTCTATAGCCTTGTCGTACTGTTTCTTCTTGGCGTAGATGGCCCCTCGGGCTGAAAGGGCTTTGGCATTGTCTGATTGAAGGGATAGCACCTTATCATATGCAGCGAGTGCCTCTTCATCCTGGCCCGCATCGAAATAGAGGTTGCCCTTATTAAGATGCGCATTGGGGTAGCTCGGATTACTGGCAATGGCCTGCTCGTAATCCTTCAATGCGATATCACGTTGACCTGCCCGTTTATAGGCAATTCCGCGGTTATTGTACGGTAAGGCCAGATAGGGGTTGAGACGGTCTTCGTACTGACCTTTTTCGATCACATCACTGAAAACGGTCACGCTATCTTGGAAACTCTCGACACGCGAGATACTGGACATGAGAAAAGGCACAGCCAGTATGAGCGGGAGATATTTCAGCCATGATTGTTTTTCTGCGCGGTTCAACGTGAACTGTATGAAACAGAAGAAGACCCCGAGAGCAGCCAGATACACATAGCGATCGGCCATGATCACATCTCTCACGGACATGATGGCAGTCATGGTGGTCAAGGCCACATTGACCAAGAAAAAGAGGATGCCGAAGACCAACCAGCGTTTCTCTCTAAGGTAGGCCTTCCATAGCCCGAATAATAGACCGATGACCAAGAAAGGGAAGAGATAGAAGTATGCTGGAACCTCTCCTTTGACGGGATAGGTATAGAAGAAGGAAAGGTCGATCGGGACAAAGAGCTTCACCACATACATACCTATGCTGTAAGATGCGAACACCACCCGGTCAGCGAATGAGAACTCGTAGATCTTCTGGGCGAGTTCATCACCTCCCGATGCCTGCAAGGTGACCACCCCGAATATCACCGATATCAAAAGCAGGGGTAGTTTATTGAACCATGTCTTCTTCTCGAATAGCGATTGCCCTTGGAGATAGTCCAGAGCCACAAGCACCACGGGTAGAACCACTGCTTGTTCTTTGCATAGACAACTGGCCAGAAAAGCGATGAAAGTGAGCACGTAGAACTTGCTCTTGCCGGTCTGTTTGAAGCGGATATAGGCCCACATGGAAACCAGGAAGAAGAGCGTATAGCTACCGATCTTCATCGAAGCGGCCAACCATGCCACCGATTCCACCTGCATGGGATGGACCCCGAATAGTAGCGCGAGAGCCGCAGCCGCATAATCATCTCTGAACAGTTGTCTGAATACTACGAAGACCATGAGCACACAAAGCACATGTATCAGCACACTGTAGGTGCGGACAGCAGTCGGGTCCCCATCCGAGATACGGAATACCTGTCCCATCAGGGTCATGGCCAAGGGAGAATACTGATTCATGTACTCCTCGCTGAATAGGGTTTCCACATCCATAGTGCGTAGGGGTACATTCTCTGTCACATATACATCGTCATCGTAGTTGATGTACTCGTTGTCATAGATGCCTTGAAAGGCAATGAGAGTAGCTATCAGCGGTAGGATGAGCCAAAGTGGTCTGGACTGGAATGCTGATAGCGCCTCAGACTTCTTCTTTTTCTTCGCAGCTTTCCGCTTAAGGTGTTTCTCCCGCCCCATTTCTGATCATTTGTTCGGTTCTGTCTTTGATGAAGAACATCGGTCTCCTGCGCACTTCATTATAGATACGCGCGATATATTCTCCGATCACCCCTAGACTCAACAAGGTGAATCCTCCAATGAAGAGCACTGAGACCAGAATGGAGGTCCATCCTGGCACCGCTCTACCCAGAGCAAATATGACCACCGCATAGATCCCATACGCAATGGAAAGGCTGCTGATGATGAGCCCCACGTAGAAGGAGATACGTAAAGGTTTTACGGAGAATGAGGTCACACCGTCCAGCCCGAAACGCAGCATCTTCCAGAAGGTGTATTTGGTCTTGCCGCTGAATCGTTCACCTACTTCGAATTCCACAATGCTCTGGTCGAATCCCATCCAACTGACCAAGCCTCTGGTGAATCTTTTGCGCTCGGGCATGGCGATCAAGGCATTCACCGCCTCTCGGGTCATCAATCTGAAATCGGCCGAGGCCGGCTCTATGGGTACGTCTGATAGGGCATTGATAAGGGTATAATACCACTTGGAGGTGAGTCGTTTCATGACTCCGGTCTTGGTAGAATCTATCCTCTTGGTATTCACGATGGCGTAGCCATTCTCGTGTTCTTCAAGCAGGTGTGGTATCACCTCGGGGGGATGTTGCATGTCACCATCCATGGTGATGACCACAGTACCTCTGGCATAGGACAATCCTGCAAACAATGCAGTCTGATGACCGAAATTCCTACTCAGACTTATACCCTGTACCCGGGTATCTTCTGCATGCAGGCTGGCCACCATTTCGAATGTTCCATCACTACTTCCATCGTCTGAGAATATCATCTCGAAGGATCGCTCCGGACTCCCTAATACTTCGACCAAGGCATCATACATCGGGCGGATGTTCCCTGCCTCGTTGTATACCGGAATGACTATGCTTATCTCAGGTTCCATAGCTGACAAGACCGTCTGACTCAGGAGCAAGTATACATTCTTGATAGGCAGTTGAATGATGTACGATCAAGGATCTATCACCATCAGATAGGGGGAAATCTTTTCGTAAAGTGATTCATCTATCAAATGGGACTTCAGAATATCTTCTACCGATCCATAGGGACCATGGACCTCGCGTATATTGAGAATGGAGTTGGCCACTTCTTTTTCGATATACGGATGTCGGACCAGGTCCTTCCATTCAGCCGAATTGATATCCAATCTGTCCATAGCCACACCTGACTCGATGGTCAATTTGCTTTTCAATTGATCAACGACTTCTGGGTGGTCTCTCAAGCCATAGACCTCTTTCAGTTGGTCGATGTGGGTGTACCCTCCCAATAGGTCACGATAGGATTGGATACGCTGGGCATAGACCGGACCGATACCGGGCAAAGCGATCAGGTCATCTGTGGAAGCGCGATTTAGATCGACAATGACTACGGTCTCTTCGTCTTCTAGCTCTGATTCTCCAAACTCAAGCTCAGAGTCCGTTTGTCGTGAAGCGACATAATCTACTTCCCTTGGTTCCTCTTTCTGGATACGGATATAGCCCTTGAGCCGGTCATGCATGAATTCGTTGACCACGTATAACTTCTGAAAATCCTCTGGATCATCGATCCTACCGCCCTTATCGAAATACCTCCGGATACTCTGAGCTTGTTTCTCGGAAAATCCCAAGGCTACGTATCCTTCGGTGTCCAGAGTATTGGGGTCGAAGATGAAAGGTTCGGACAGTGCTTTCTTGGTCGTTCTTGTAGATGCGTTCCGATAGGCGAAGGACTCGTCCTGCTCTGAGGTCTTCTCTTTCAAGGTCTTCAATAAGGCCCTCTCTTCAGCAGTGAGTTCTTGTTCAGGTAGAGGAAAGAAGTGATCTTGAAATGTCAGAATGGATATACAGGCAAGGATGATGACGACCAGTATGAGCACACCTCGCTGCTCGTACTCAGAAAAATCGAAAAAGTCCTTCCAGGGACTCGGCATCAGTCGTCTTTCTTCCGGATGGCACTTAGATATTTACCCAACTCCTCTCGGACCTTCGGAAATAGAAAGAAGAGACCGATCATATTCGGGAATACCAAGGCCAGGATCATGGCATCAGAGAACCCCCATACCGCACTCATATTAGCTGCAGCACCGATCACGATGAAAGTCAGGAAGAGGATCTTATAGCACAGATCAGCAGTTTTACTTCTACCGAAAAGATACATCCATGATTGCAGTCCGTAGTAGCTCCATGAGATCATGGTAGAGATGGCAAACAGAATGATGGCAATGGTCAAGAGGTACGGGAACCAAGAGATAGAATCAGCAAAGGCAAGAGATGTGAGCGTTGCACCTTCTACGGCCTGACCATCGATCACGACCTGACCCACTCCATACTCGAAATGGCCACCCATATTGTACATGATGATGACCAGCGCAGTCATGGTACAAATGACCACCGTGTCGATAAATGGCTCAAGGAGGGCAACCAGACCTTCTGACGCAGGGTACTTGGTCTTCACGGCAGAGTGTGCAATGGATGCTGATCCTGCTCCCGCCTCATTGGAGAATGCAGCTCGCTGGAATCCTACGATAAGGACACCGGCCAGACCACCGATCCCAGCTTGTGGGGAGAACGCCTCGGTAAATATCATCGCAAATGCATCATCGATGAATGAGAAATTCGAGAAGATGATGAACAGACAGGCCATGGCATAGATCAGTGCCATGAATGGGACCACCTTTTCCGTCACACTGGCGATACGCTTGATACCTCCTATGATGACGATTCCTACCACAACGGCTAGACCTATTCCGATCAGTGTTCCGCTATTCCCCGCGTCCATTCCAAGCAAGGAAGCGATCTGTAGGGCCGCCTGATTGGACTGGGCAGCATTTCCTCCACCGAAACTGGCTCCGATACATAGGAAGGCGAAGAGACCTGCAAGCACCTTGCCTGTGCCTGTGAATCCGCGCTCTTTCAATCCTTTGGACAGATAGTACATCGGTCCTCCGAAGACTTTACCTGTTGCATCCATATCCCGGTAGCGGACCCCGAGTGTACATTCCACGAACTTGGTACTCATACCGAGTAGCCCACATATGATCATCCAGAAGGTGGCACCTGGACCTCCTAGGGCGATGGCCAATGCTACACCCGCAATATTTCCTAGACCTACCGTACCTGATACGGCTGTAGCCAAGGCTTGGAAATGGCTTACCTCCCCATCTTGGGATTCATCCTTTATCGTGCGCGCGACATCTCCATCAGCGATGTTGACCTGCGCACGCTCATCAGCCGAATGATGATCGAGGTCATCGTACTTCCCTCTGACCACATTGATGGACAATGGGAACCTACGGATATTGATAAATGAGAAATACACTGTGAAGAAGGCCGCACCGCAGACCAGCAGGATCACTACAAAAGGAATCTCATGCCCAAAAACCGGGACCGTGAAAAGTACGATGGACTGCCAAGCATTAGAGATCGGTGTGAACCATTCATTGATACGCTCATCGAGACCCATTTCCTGAGCCTGTTCCTGTGCAAAAAATGAAATAGGAGTAAATAGGAATAGCCCTAGTACAGCTGCAATTCTATTCATCATACATTGAATATTTCCGTTCGGTCGAAGGTGTGGATTTCTTAGACAAGCCGACAATATAGGCATTCTACATATTGCTGGATTTCAGAGCGGAAGCTGCTCATCGATGAGAGCCAGACCCTCTTCCAGTGTCCTTGGTCGATAGTCCAGATCCCTCCGTGCTTTGTCCAGAATGAAACCGGTGTGTGGTGGTCTTGCTGCCGGCTGGCCCAAAGAAGCCGTATCGATCTCCTGGATGTGTTCCGTAGGAAATCCGTAATACTGCCCAATGCGCTTGACTATGTCTATAACTGCCATAGTCTCAGGTCCGGCCAAGTGATAGATCCCAGTGCACCCTTGCTCGATGATAGCCCAGCAACCAAGAGCCAGATCTTCAGCCAAAGTAGGAGCACGGAATTGGTCGTGGACGATCTTCATATCACCGCCCTCGGCCAACGTCTGACGTGCCCAGAGGACGATGTTACTCCTACTCATGTTCTCCCCTACTCCGTAAAGGATTATCGTACGGGCGATGGACCAATCCGTATGGGCCGATCGGATGATCGCTTGTTCTGCATCGTACTTGCTTTGGGCATAGACACTCAATGGATCAGGATCATCTGTCTCCCTGTAAGGACCATCTTTTCCATTGAACACAAAATCGGTGGATACCTGTTGCAGATGGACTCCGTGTTCCAAACAAGCGCTTAAAAGATTCTTCACCCCATCCACATTGATGCTCCTGCACTTCTCCACTTCACTTTCACACTGGTCGACCAAGGTCATAGCGGCCGTATTGATGACGGCAGTCGGGGAGAAAGAGCTGAATATCTCATGCACCGCTTCGCGAGAAGTGATGTCCAAGGGTGTGTAAGAATATCCTTGCGTAGAAGAGATCCGATTCTCCCCCAGAGATGTGGCCAACAGCTCGACCTCGGACTGATTTCTCAGCAATGCGACCAATTTCTGGCCAAGGAGCCCATTCGATCCAGTCAATAGAATGCGATGCATCTTGAAAGATTAGTGAACGGGCAAGAATAAGTAAATCAAAGCTCCCAGATGGTACTCTGCTTCTTGCTGAGTTTGAAGTGCTCTTTGTGGCGAAGTACAAAGGCCGCGATGAGATATAGGAATATAGGGGATCCAAAGGTGATGAACGAGAGATAGATAAAGGACAATCTGATGTTCTCGATCTTGATGCTCATCTTATCGCCCATCCAAGCACACACCCCGAAGGCGTGCTTCTCATGCATGGTCAATATGTCATCCAGATACTTTTTCATCTCCTCTCAATAATTCTTGCCCGATAGCGCAATCCAGACATCGTTTTTGATCACAGAAACTCATCTTCTGTTGTAATAACGCTTGACTATCCATCGCGTTGCCTACTTCAACCCCACTTTGCTTCCAGTTGCGAATGATGCGATTGTCCTCTGCAGCTATCTCCTCTAGCAAAGATAAAGCAGATTCACGATACCCGACCTCATCGGAATATACGCCATAGGCATAGCGAAGAGGCCCGATTATATTGATCGCTATCCTGTCCTTCAACGAAGCTCCGATCGATCGTTTTCGCTGAGTACTCTTGCGTCCAAGTCCTATATGTTCACGCCAGTATCCACCCAGGCTGACAGACATCGTCTTCAGAATAGACTCTAAGTCAGACTCGAGAACTGTGGTCAGCAAAGAGTCTTGGTTCTGAATCAGCTCTGCAAATTGAACGATGCGTATCTGAGGTGCTGAGGATGGTCTGATCCGTGCCGCTCTCCACTCCACCTTGTCCATCGGTATCAGACCATATTTCGATTTTAGGAAAAGATATTCTGCAAGCAGTTGCTGCGTATGATCATCTACAAATAATTCATCACCTTCTAAGAATCCCGCTTGACCGAGATACATGGCCTGCATTTGCATACCATTATCTGCGTGTTTACGGACCACTGCTAAAGGCACCTTGGAAGCTAAATGCTCGAATGGGGCGGCATTCACTTTAGAACCCATGACCCGGGCCAAGGTCCTGTAGGCCAATTCTTCCCAGTCACCTTCCAGAGACTTCAACTGATCTATTAGGCCTGCTGCCTTGGCGGCAAGCCGCTCTACTGCCATACGCTCTTTGAGAACGGTCCATTTGAAGGGATCCACTCGATGGATCAATTGCGCACAAGGAATCCATCTCTTACTCTGAATGAAGCGCTCATAATCCCGAAAATGCTCCTCGTCCACATAGGGTTCGAGGGAGAGTGTGGGTAGAGTACTTCCGTGTGTGTTGACAACTGATCGGTCTGCGTGAATGACGACATGCAGTATGACATTGTCGTAGGCCCTATCCTGAGAATGCCCATGTGCCAGCCAATCAGAAGCTTTGAAGTGTATCTCGACCGATCCCACCCATTGCCTCTCACCAATGCGGATATGTGCATTCAAAAAATCTGGACCTGCATGATGATTGGGAAAGCCAGGATGTTCGATAAGGACGGGATCACCCTCGGTAGTGGAAAGATCGGTGGTGTCGAATAGACCGTATCTCCAGAGATAGTGGATGTATTTTTCGGGAATCCTCTCCACAGGTAGTGTTTGGTCCTACAAATCTAGAATGTCGAGGTGAGATGATTCTCAATCCATCAACTCGGACATCTGCGATGCAATAGCGCGTGCAGCATCAGCTGCAGCTTGCGCAAAATCGAAGCCAGAAGAAGCGAATATGATCCCTCTACTCGAATTGACCAAAAGCCCAACAGTATCCTCTTGCGCCCCGTATTCATACACTGAACGTAGATCACCTCCCTGTGCACCTACTCCTGGAACGAGTAGAAAATGCTCTCCGGCTGCCTTACGTACCTGAACTAACTGAGACCCTCGAGTGGCCCCTGCTACGAACATCATCTCATCCGGACCCGACCATTCTTTGGCTTTTTCCATCACCTGTAGATATAAGTCAGGCTCTCCGTGCCCCTGGAAATCGCTGGAGCCGTGATTGCTGGTCAAAGCAAGGAGGATGACCCACTTATTCTCAAAACCCAAGAACGGACGCACCGAATCTTCCCCCATGTAAGGTGCCACAGTAACAGCATCACAGTCCATCTGCTCGAAGAAGGCCTTGGCATATCGTTGTGAGGTGTTCCCGATATCTCCACGTTTGGCATCCGCAATGATGAACTGATCCGGATACTGCTCATTCAGATAGTTCACAGTCTTGCTCAGTTGTTCCCAACCCCAAGCACCGTGACACTCATAAAAGGCCGTATTGGGTTTGAAGGCCACACAATATTCGGCCACAGAATCAATGATCGATCTATTGAATTCGAAGATCCAATCCTCTTTCTTCAATAGTTCTGGGTAGACCTTGGTCTCGTCCGGATCGAGTCCGACACATAGAAAACTGCGCTTCTGCTTGATCTGCGATATCAATTCCAGCCTATTCATGCGTCTTCACCTACTTTCAATTTCTCTGAATTCTCAGCAATACGCAGAGACTCGATGATCTCCGATAGATCACCATCCATGACTGAAGAAAGGTTGTACAATGTGAGGTTGATCCTGTGGTCTGTGACTCTTCCTTGGGGGTAATTGTAGGTGCGGATCTTTGCACTGCGATCACCGGTGGACACCATGCTCTTGCGGATCTTACTTTCTTCTTCTAGGCGCTTCTGGAGTTCCATCTCATAGATACGGGAACGGAGCACCTTCAATGCTTTGTCGTAGTTCTTCAATTTGGACTTCTCGTCCTGACATTGGACCACAATGCCTGTAGGTAAGTGCGTGAGCCGGATGGCACTGTAGGTGGTATTGACTGATTGTCCTCCGGGTCCGGAAGAACAGAACTCATCCCTACGTATGTCATTGATATCCAGGTCTATGTCGAATTCATCAGCCTCGGGCATGACGATGACCGTGGCTGCTGATGTATGGATACGGCCTTGGGTCTCGGTCTGAGGCACACGCTGTACCCGGTGTACACCTGCTTCGAACTTGAGTTCTCCATAGGCTCCAGCACCATTGACATTGAAGATCACTTCTTTATACCCTCCGGCTGTTCCTTCGTTGTAATCCACCATTTCTATGGAGAATCCTTTGTTGGAGATGTACTTGCTATACATGCGAAAGAGATCCCCAGCAAATATGCTGGCCTCATCTCCACCGGTACCGGCCCGAATCTCCATGACGGCATTCTTATCATCTTCTGGGTCTTTGGGTACAAGAAGAATCTTGACCTCTTCATCCATAGCGGCTCTTCGGGTCTCCAATTCATCGAGTTCGGCCTTGGCCATGGCCTTGAATTCCTCATCCTTCTCGTTGGCGATCACTTCTTTGGCGGAGTCGATATTGGAAAGGACATTCGCGTATTCCTCGTGGGCTTTGACTATCGGCTCCAAATCCTTGTACTCTTTCATGAGTCGGGTATATCGACTCATATCGGAGATGATGGTCGGATCCACGATGAGCTTGGCCACTTCTTCATGACGCTCGACAATGGCCGATAATCTGCTCAATAGATCCTTGGACATGATTCAATGATAGGTGAATTCACCGTAAGGGGAACGTATGGTCAATTTCTTGGAATCCGAGGACTCTACCCTTCCGATGATCTTGGCCTCTACACTGAACGACCGAGCGATGTCGATGATGTCCTCTGCGAATTCTTCTGGGAGATACACTTCCAAGCGATGACCCATATTGAACACCTTGTACATTTCCTTCCAATCTGTGCCGGATTCCTGCTGGATGAGCGAGAATAGAGGAGGCACATCGAATAGGTCGTCTTTTATGATATGCAGGTCCTCGATGAAATGAAGCACTTTGGTCTGAGCTCCACCACTGCAGTGTACCATACCATGTATCTGCGATCGGTAGGTCTTCAGCATCTCAGCTACTATGGGTGCATAGGTACGGGTAGGGCTTAGTACCAGTTTTCCTGCATCCAGTGGGCTGTTATCTACAGCATCGGTAAGTTGTTTTGTACCGGAGTAGACCAGGTCCTCAGGAACGAGTGGATCGAAGGTCTCTGGATATTTCTCCTTGAGATAGGAACCGAACACATCATGTCTGGCTGAAGTGAGTCCATTACTACCCATTCCCCCATTATACTCGGTCTCGTAAGAAGCTTGGCCAAAAGAAGAAAGGCCCACTATCACATCCCCTTGAGCGATATTGGCATTGTCTATCACCTCTGCCCTTTTCAATCGAGCGAACGCGGTAAAGCCAACATCCAGCGTGCGCACGATGTCTCCTACGTCTGCCGTCTCACCTCCTGCCAATGTGATACCGACCCCCAGAGCGCGCAACTCTTGGATCAGCGCGTCAGTGCCTTGTATCAGATGCTTGATCACCGAACCTGGAATAAGATTTTTATTCCTACCGATGGTCGAAGACAGTACGATGTTGTCGACTGCACCTACACATATCAGATCATCCAGATTCATGACCAGGGCGTCCTGAATAATACCTTTCCATACCGAATCATCACCGGTCTCTTTCCAATATGCGTAGGCCAATGACGGTTTGGTGCCTGCGGTGTCTGCATGCATGATGTTACAGTAGGCATCATCTCCTCCCACTAGGTCAGACAGGATCTTACAGAAAGCCTTGGGATAAAGACCCTTGTCCAGACCTTTGATGGCTTCATGCACATCTTCTTTGCCCGCACTTACACCTCTGGCGTTATATCGGATATCTTCTGACATCTATCAGGTATGATGGATTGCTCTACAAAGAAAAAATCCTACGATGGGAATCACCGTAGGACTTTTACAATGCTGTTGAAAACCTAGTTAGGGACGTAGTCCCAACTCAGTACTTTGAAGACCGTTCTTCTGTTCTTCTGATGTGCTGCTTCACGCTCATCAGCAGGAAGGGCATTGATCTCAGCATCTGAAATACGCAGTTTGGTCTCACCATACCCTTTGGCCTTCATACGTGCAGGGTCGATTCCCTTAGAAGCGAGATAATCCACACAGGATTGAGCCCTTCTCTCAGACAGGGTCTGATTAGCACTAGCGCTTCCTCTTGAATCGGTATGTGCTGCTAGTTCGATGATGATGGTCGGGTTGTCTACCAAGGTCTGATAGAGGTAATCCAATGAATCCTTGGACTCAGGTCTAAGCGTATACTTACCGAGATCATACTGCACTTCTGGGAACTCGATCTCCTCTACTGCGGTACTTTGGATGAAGAATTCTTTGACAAAAGTGGTCGATTCATCATCCAATCCGACTGTGCTGATATTGTCTTTGGCTACGAGGTACTCTACTTTACCGACTTCGATCGCATAGTTGACATTCGGGTTGATGTAACGTTCCTCTCCATTGGCATCGAATACAAAGGCTCCGTTGGCATCTGAAAGAGCCTCAAATGAACTTCCATCGGATCCAGCTACTTTGACATATGCTCCTTCGATAGGGAATTGACCGTCTTTGTCATACACTACACCTTGGAAGGCAAATACCACTTCAGGAAGACTGAAACTGTAGATGTCATCCTTTCCTTTCCCACCGATCCTATTGGATGAGAAGTAGCCTCTTTCGAAGTCTCCTTCATAAACGATCCCGTAGTCATCAGAAATAGAATTGATCGGAGCTCCCATATGGGATACATTACCCCATTCATTGTCTCCGGTCTTTTCTGCCATGAAGATGTCCAGACCTCCCATACCTATGTGCCCATTAGAAGCAAAGTACAGATTGCCATTGTTCCGCACATGAGGGAACATCTCATCTCCAGAGGTATTGACAGAGGATCCTAGGTTGACGGGCGAGCCCCATGAGTTGCTTGCGTCATTGTAGACGGTGTACCAAAGGTCTTTTCCTCCTTGACCACCTGGTAGGTCAGAAGCAAATAGCATGACTTTCCCATCTGGGGTCAGTGCAGGATGCCCTACCGTGTGTCCCTCTTGTTCTTTGGTCTTCAGGGGAACTTGTTTGGGCTCACCCCACTTATCATCTACCATGTTGGATACCCAGATGGCACAACCGAGGTTGTCATCCTTATCACACCGTGTGAAATACATGCGCTGCCCGTCCTTGGTCAGCACTGCTGCACCTTCATGATCATAGCCATTCACTCCTTGTGGTAATCGTTCAGGTTCGCTCCACTTCCCTTTGGTGTCACGTGTGGTCCTGAAGATGTCTTCATAGCTTTCTCCTGTGCGCTTGAACTCATCAATACCTGTAGAACCCAATCGTGAAGAGGTGAAGTAAATGGTGTTCCCTTCCTCTCCAACAATCGTAGGTGCGACATCATAGAACTCTGAATTGATCATCACCAGATTATCGACTTCGTGTCGAGTGACCTGTTCATTCTTCTCTTGTGCCAATTCGATGGAGGACTCTGCCTCAGCTGCCAGAGAAGGGTCGCCTCCTTTCTCTTGGTACTTTTCCAATTCTTCTTGAGCCTCTTTCATTCTGCCCTGGGCCTGGAGTGATTTGGCCAGATAATAGTAGGCCATGGGATCATCATGACGGGCTTTGATCGCCCTCCTATACCAGACCTCGGCCTGTACATGATCATTGACCATTCTATAGGATTCTGCTACCATGTAGATGAGGGCAGCTTTATCATCCGCTGATTTCTCCTGACTGTAGGCTTTCTTGTAGAGATCGATGGCGGTGTAGTACCCTTCTTTAGCGAAATAATGATCTGCTTCGTCCTTGGCACCGAAGGCCTCATCTTGGGATTGCATGTGCAGAGGTGAACCCAATATCAATGCGATACAGAGGGGCCAGAAGAATTTTCCTTGCATAGGTTTTCTCATTTCAATGATGTGCTAAAGTAAGTAAATATCGATTCTTGATCAGCTCGAAGCATGCGTACTCTTGCCATGCTGACGGTGATGGTCTTAAGGTGCTTTCTGGAATTCGTAGTCTTCATATCTCAGCATGTAGCTGAAGCGATTCTCCCAACCTCCGCTATCTGTCTTCCGCATAATGAATCCACTGCATAGTCCTTCTCTCCGTAAGCGATCCTGTCGGTCGAGGAATTCAGGCCCATACATCATCAATCCTTCTATGTAGAATTTGGTGAGGTCATAGGCGATAAGCGCATAGCCACTGGAGCTCGGAATGGAGTTGAATTCATCGTGATAGGTCTTCACGAAGTCTATGACGTTGTCACTTTCCCAATCGATGAATGTGCTGGAAGGTATATGCAGATCCACCCGGTCCAATACGTCCACATCTAGATTGTCATATTTCATCCAGCTTTCGAGCCCGTAGAGTGTGATCTCCAGATCCCTATACTCTGTCATGGCGAGATGGGAGATAAGATCCGTAATGGACGGCCGGTGCTCGACTGGAAAAATCAAGACATTGGGACCTTCGACATCCATCATCTCGATCAATTTGCTCTTGTTCTTCCTATCCCAACGTATCGTTCTCAGACTGTCGGTCATATTCATCGAGGTCGTATCCTTATACCACACATCTTCGACCTGATTGTGCCATGACCGAATGTCTCCGCCAATCAAGATGACGTTTTCTCCCTCATGATGGGCTCGAACATGGTCCAACATCGACCCTATCATAGTGAGATCCGAGGTCTTCACACGGGCTACTTTCTCATTTCGAGATGAGTTTATATCCAAACTCGCACTCAAGGGTGAGGCCCGGAATACCTTGCGCATATCCTTGTCGTTGGACATCATTTCAAAGGACTCCTTATGCAGAGGTCCAATGATGAAGTCCAGATCTTCGATATCGCTACTTCTCAAGACCTTTTCTACCGAAGACCTGTTGTTGCTCACATCCTTGACTACGACATTGGCACTGAGTCCATATCTGCTCAATTCATCCATTCCGATCCTGAATCCGCGGTAGAATTCATAGGCGATATCGGTCATTTTCATGATATCGTCTGGTTTTCTGAATAGAACACGATCAGTAGAATCCGAACTGGATAAGGTAAAAGGTAGCAGTAGGCCTAGATTCATCTGCAATCGTGGATTGCGCTCCAGTTCCAATGTACTTTCGAGGGTATCTTCTTCGAGTGTGAGTTGAGAAGAATCGAATCCATCGGTATATCGTGGGATACGAAGGGTCATTCCTGCACGCAGACCTTCCTCCAAGCCTCCATTCACCGCTCTGATAGAGTCGATACTCACTTCATAATTCTTGCTCAGACTATACAGGGTCTCTCCCGGTATGACCTCGTGGTGCAACAAGCTGTCCTTGACGGCAGGTGTAGTGAAATCCTCATCCACCTGGGCCGAGATGGTAGGAATACGTATGAGGGATCCTTTTTTCAGTCCATCCTTCTCGAGACCCGGATTTGCTTCAAGAATAGCATTGATCTCCACCCGATATTTCTTGCTGAGAGAATAGAGTGTTTCCTTCTTAGCGACCTTGTGCACCAATAGATTCCCTTCGAGGGTAGGACTTTTCTTGGCCTGTTTCCTATTGACCTTTCGAATCGGAATGAAGACCTTCTGCCCGATGCTCAGATTCTGTTCCGCTTCCGGATTCATTTCGAGCAAATCAGGAATATCTATCGCATACTGTTTGCTGATGCCATACAGCGTGTTGCCTTTTTCCACCACATGGAGATAGCAGGCCTCACCATCATGAATCACCTTGGTCTGTGCACTCAGATTGACGACACATATAAGACCGAATATGACAAGAAGTGTTCTCACTCCCACTCGATGGTTGCAGGGGGTTTGGAGCTGATATCATAGACCACCCGATTGACCCCTTTTACTTTATTGATTATCTCATTGGATACAGAAGCGAGGAAATCATATGGCAGGTGACACCAATCTGCCGTCATGCCATCAGTGCTTGTGACCGCACGTAAGGCCACCGCTTGCTCATAGGTTCTTTCATCTCCCATTACACCTACTGATCGCACTGGAAGCAGGATGGCTCCAGCTTGCCAAACCTCATCATATAATCCTTTTTCTTTCAAGCCTCGAACGAAGATATGATCGACTTCTTGCAAAAGGCGTACCTTTTCTTCTGTGATATCCCCGAGGATACGTATCGCCAAGCCCGGACCAGGAAATGGATGACGACCGAGCAACTCTTCATAGAGGCCTAAAGAAAGCCCCACTTTTCGCACTTCATCCTTGAAGAGAGAACGCAAGGGCTCGACCACCTTCAACTGCATGAAATCAGGCAGACCTCCCACATTGTGGTGGGACTTGATAGTAGCAGATGGCCCTTTGACCGAGACCGACTCTATCACATCGGGATAGATGGTTCCCTGGGCCAACCATTTAACTTCGGGCATAGTACTGGCCTCCTTGTCGAAGACTTCAATGAATACCCTGCCGATGATCTTTCGCTTCTCTTCTGGATCGGAGACTCCATGTAAAGCTTGATAGAATTGATCAGAAGCATCGACACCACGGACATTCAGTCCTAGTCCTTCATAGGAATGAAGCACGGACTCGAATTCACCTTTACGCAATAGACCATTGTTCACGAATATCCCATGTAATCGATCTCCTATCGCACGATGGAGCAGCATAGCAGCCACAGATGAATCCACACCTCCAGAGAGACCAAGAATGACATGCTCGTCACCCAGTTCCTCTATTAGGTGATCCACTGTAGTTTCAACAAAGGACTCTGGATTCCAGCTCGAATCACAATCACATATGTCATGCACGAAATTCCGGAGTATCTGCATGCCATCTGTGGTATGGAAAACCTCTGGATGGAATTGAATACCGAACCATGAGCGGTCTTTGAATTGATACCCTGCATTTATGACATCGGCCGTACTGAATATCAATTCACAGTCCTTCGGTAGCTCCGAGATAGTATCTCCATGGCTCATCCACACCTGAGATTCGACCTCCACACCGGCACTCAACGGACTTTCATCCAGTATCGAGGAAAGGCGGGCTCTTCCATACTCCCGTATTTCGGATGGCAGGACTATTCCACCGTAATTCTGTGCAAGCAATTGTGCTCCGAAACAGATGGCCAGTACAGGGATTTCCTCCAGAGCTTTCAAATCCACTGATGGAGCTTCCTTATCATGAACAGAAAAAGGACTACCTGAAAGGACTACTCCTTTATACTGGGAAAAGTCCAATTGTTGATTAAACGGATGGATCTCGCAGTAAACGTTTGCCTCTCTGATGCGTCTTGCTATCAGTTGGGTGTATTGGCTTCCGAAATCCAATATGAGAATCTGGTCGTGCATGGGGCGCAAATATACTCTTGTACTCAGGCGATGGAGATGGACTCTGGAAGTGTTTCAGAACTCGATTGAAGAATATATGAACATGCGGTTAAATCCCTCTTATTGAATGCCTAGTACCATTAAATCGGTATATTTTTGCAACTGCTAGCATGAAACTGACCCGTACGATAATCTATTCTATTCTAGGACTGTCCTTGACATGTTCATTTACGGGTTACTCACAGCTGAATGTCACGACAGTCAATACGGATTACACGATCAACTTTGACGCCACTGTTCCGAATGTGAATGTTGGCGCCTTTGATGGATCGGGGCTTTTTCCCTTTCCGGCCGCTGGAAAACTGAATTCAAATGCTTGGGAAATCCTCGGAATGAGCGATCCAGGGGGAACATATGGGGGCTTCTGGAATTCTGGAGATTATGCTCGGGGAATTGTAGTTTCTACCAACCCTACCACAGGTGGTATCTACGCTTATTCGGGAGGTGGTCCTACCGGCAGGGCGCTCGGTATCCAACCGACCGATCTTGATATGACCCCTGGAAGCATCGAATTGCGCTGCATCAATAATACCGGACAGATCATACATACCGTAGACCTCGACTACGAACTCTTCTACAGGAATTGGAGTATCAATGCACCCAATGATCGCGCCAACACATTCAATGGAATTCTCCGAACAGAGAATATGGGCACGTACACCGATTTGACCGGAGGACAAGTAGGTCCTGCAACCCTTCAATTCACCTCGCCCGGTATGAGGACCAATACGACTCTTGTCCAAGTCCCAATGACATACTCCTTCAGCGGGGTGGCCATTGAACCTGGAGAATATTTCTACATCCGCTGGGAGACAGATGACTTCTCAGGAGGGGGAGACCGAGACGAATTCGTGATTGACGATATCGTCATCAATGTACAGGCAACCGATTCTCTTGTCTTCTATACACAGAATACCGGAGTGCAGAGCAGTACCGTTGGAAGCAGCACGACCGTCCAATGGTCGACCCTACCAGTAGGAAATGTGACTTATAGGATGTTCCCTTTCCAAGACTCCTCTTCCTTGATCATTCAATCTCCTCATATTGTAGAATACATAGGTGCTGGATCTGGAGCCACTTTCAAGAATCTCATCGTGGAGAATGGCGCACAATTGATGTCGGATGATGATGGTTTCACCGGCTTTCTGCGCTATCTATATCTCCATGGTGATATCACCTGCGATGGTGAGATAGGAAATGGCGCAGGCACCAATGTAGGTACCGGAATTGGATTTGATTTCGAACCGGGATCGCATAGCATCAAAGGCACTGGAACTTTCAATTGTGCCCGTATCAGAAAGAGCAATGTAAACAGTCTGGCCGGGGTGTGTGATCTCACCTTCGACATGGACGTATCCATTCACTGGAATGCCAATGGACTGTACAATGACCGTCCAAACCTGGACGGTGGATCCAATCATTTCAATATCATCATCTCGCCTGGGGTAACGGTCAACGTCATGGGTGACATGGGTATTGATGGCTCGAACCCTATCAGTGGCTTCCACAATGCGGGAGGATCTGTCTGGGTGGGTGGTACGCTCAATGTGGCCGATGCATACTACTTGATGACCAATAATGGGAATCCACTAGTGCCTGTTAGCATCACCGTTGCCTCAGGAGGGGTATTCGATGTAGGATACTTTGCTTCCAACGGCAGTGGAAACGCAGGACATACTCTTATCGCAGAACCTAATAGCCTCATCGAGATTTCCGATAGGAGCGCGGGAGGTCAGACTTGGTTGAACAACAGTTTCACCAATAACTCTTTCGACCTCCAGCCCAATTCCACGATACGGTATTCCATGGCCAATAATCAACCAGTACTTCAAGGACTCTCCTATGAAAACCTGATTGTGACGGGTAGTGGGTTCAAATCCGTCTTGCCCGCGTCAGGAGATCTGGTGGTACATGGAGATCTGACCATAGGAGGCTCAGCCGTACTCAACCCGAATAATCAGGACTTAGTAGTCAGCGGCAGTTGGACTAATTATCTTGAAGGAGGATTCACCGATCCGGGAGTCGAAGTCCTTTTCGACAATGCTACTGGAAATACAACAATTTCATGTGGAGGTACCGAACTTTTCGACCACGTGATATTCGGATCGAACTGCGGGACCGAAGTGACCAATACGCGTACCTACGAGAATGACTGGCAGCGTGGTGATGGGAACAATGGATTCTTCGGCAACTGGGAACTCAACGTTACGAGCGGTGATGAGAATGAGAACGGGCATTTTATCGGGGATTCTACTACCAACGGTGATGGAGACAACACCGGTGATGGGGATCTAGGAAATAATGTCATCTCAGTATACGCCAACAATGGAAATACTGCATCCGCTGTTCTTCCGTTTACCCAAAGCATGTCTACAGGATCTTCTTTCTCCATTCAAATGGACAATGGAGGAATCGACCCCGGAGGAACGGTAGGATTTGGCCTACAGAATGCAAGTGATGAGAATCTCTGGGAATTCTATTTTCTAGGTGGAGATGCCAGCTATACCGTGAATGCATCGGGCGGTCCAAGTGCTACTACCCTCCCATATACCGATGAAGGGTTATCTGTAGACATATCGATGACCGGACCGAACACCTTTGACGTGACTGTCACCCTCTTTGATGGTGGAGCAACTTGGACAGGGAGCAGCACCTTGATCAACCCTCCTGGAGGGCAGATTCCCTCACAACTCCGAGTGTTCAATTACAATGCCGGTGCAGGTACACCCAACGACACTTATTTCAACTACATCACGCTCTGCCATGGACCTGGCACGATCGACCTGAATACCGATGTGGATGGCTATGGTCCTATGGAGCTCTATTGTAGGGTGAATCTAAATGGGAACGATGTGCTCTTCAGAAACCCCCCATTGACCTTAGGGCCTAATGAAGAGAGTTATTTCGTCAGTGAAGACATATTGCATCAAGGGACCATCAGTGCAAGCATCAATTCGTATTCCCTACCGGTGACATTCCCTTTTGGAACAGATGATGACATCCCCATCTATACAGAATTCGACCTGAATTCCGGAAATGCCGGTGTTGTGACCATGGCCACATATCGGACTCCTGCCAACAACCTCCCTTGGCCGAGTGCCCCTACTGCGGTCAATAACCTTAATTCGACTACGGGACTGTTACCTGATAACCGAGATGCCACAGCAGACCGTTTCTGGTCCATTACGAGCACCAATTCTGTCTTTGATGCAAATATGACCTTGAGTATCACCGATAGCGAATTACCTATCAGCCCCTATGATAGCCCTATCAGTCTGGTGGCTCAACGCTATGATGAGAATATCGCCAGTGGAAGTTGGAGACCACCACTTATTGGTCAGTCTTCGGTTGGCGGGACCTTCTCGGCCAATACGATCAGTGTCTTCGTCCCCAATGTCACCCAACTCAGTCCTTGGGCAGTGGCCAGTATCCCATCCCCACTGCCTGTAGAATTACTCTCATTTGAAGGTGACGCAGTCAAAGAAGGGATAGAACTCACATGGAGTACCGCAACGGAAGTAAACAACTCCGGATTTGCTTTGAGGAGATTCACAGAATCCCAAATAGAGAAGGAGATCGCCTTCATCCCTGGCAATGGCAATTCCAGTGCCCCACTTGAATACCGGCACATCGACCCAGAACCTGAATATGGCTGGAACTACTACCGCCTTTTCCAGTATGACTATGATGGGACCATCCACGATGAAGGACTGGTGAGCGTATGGTGGGATGGTGAGTCTGCAGATCAAGGCTATGAATATCAATGGGTCAATGGTGGCCTGTTGATCCAGAATATGCATGACCGTTCTCTCGGTGATATCTCCCTCTATGATGCCACAGGAAAACTGCTCTATAGTCAGCGCGAAGCTGATAGCCGTTGCTTGATTCCGATTCCTCGGACTGGAGGCGTGTATATACTACACCTCTTGCAAGAAGGAAAACACTTCACGGAGCGATTGGTCGATATCAGACCTTGACCTCTTTCAATCGAGCATCCAGAAGACCGAGAATTTCGTCCTACCCACTTTCGATCGGAGCCTACAGTCTCGCGTCCGCTTGGTTAGATAGACTATTTTCATTCCACCATCATCTTAAGTGGAGCATCTTCCACAACAAAGCGGAACTTCTTACGCGACAGGACCTCATGACACAAGAACTTATTTTTTCCGAGTCTTCGGTTTTCTCAGGTGTAGTCCCGTCTTGGAACTACTACCGATCTAGCAGTGTCTGTCAATTCATCGAGTCAGTTGCGTACCGTAAACTCTGGATCCAAGATCGTTGTCATAGTCTACCCGTATAATTAACTTGATATCAGGTTGTTAGAATTCTGAAAGCATCCGAGATATATCCGTCCTGACCTGATTTTCCTTGCAGTGAATCTAGCATTCACTACTAACATCATACGATATCAACCCATTCAGCGCCACTCAGATATCTTACCTGGATTTGAGGGATTACGGGTATGAGAGAAAATGGATCGGAACGGGAGTTGAATTCATCTACAGTAAAATGTTAAATGAAATTCTCTCAACTCATGCAGACACGCGTTCGCCTAATACTTGAAGGATTTGCTGGAAGGATATCC
>JABDLZ010000063.1 GCA_013001705.1 Flavobacteriales bacterium | reverse complement strand
GAATATGAGTGGCCTCTTTGAGCTCTCGTGTGTTCTCGATACGCTCGAAGAACATGAAGCGCAGGAATGCAATGAATGCGGCAAGGAGCATACCCGCTCCGATAAAAGTGAGGATGATCCGTTCCTTATCCGGTGCTACCAAACCGATTCCTCGTGCCTTTTCGATGATACTCGTTTGAGGTATGATGGCTGCCTTGGCAATGACCGTATTGGCCCGCTTCTCCAACAGGAAGGTATACATCTTCTCATTTACCTTCAGCTTACGATTGATCTCTACGATGTCACGCTGAGATCCAGGAATGGTACGGATCTTCAACTCATAGGTACGGATCAAGCGGTCCAGATCTCCGATCCGATCCTCATAGGCTACGCGGCTGTTGTTGATATATACGATCAGGTTATTCCTGAGCGAATCCATGCGACCCTCGAAGAATTGGATACCTAGATTCTCATCGGTCAGGTCCATCAGGTCCCGATCCATCTCCAACTGCATGCTATACAACTCATTGAGACTAGCATCCAGAAATCTGTCCTGAACAATGAAACTCGAGGGAGGCAAGAGCTTCTCTTCTCCGCTTGTGAGCAGATAATTCTGCAAGGAGTTCAAGGCTTCTACCTTGAGTTCTATCTCTTCTTTCTGGGACTCATACTTGACCAACTCTCTGAACAATTGCTCCTCTTCCTTGCCAAGATCCAGAATGGCATTGCTCGCCTTGTAGAACTCCATCTCGGTCTCGATGCTATCCAAGGTCCCTTGTAGGGCATCCAACTGCACATCGATGTAATCGATGGTATTCTCATTGAGCTGTATCTGCTTCTCCAGCGTATAGTCTATATAGACCTTGGCCAAGGTATCCAGGAACATCTTGGCCCGATCCACCAATTCATTCTCCAAGGTGACCGAGAGTACAGACGTGTACTCCACATTATCCACCTTCATATTGGAGCGATAGGCATTGACCTGGCTGTTGAGATCGTTGATCTCTACCTGGTATTTGTTTCGGATGAGTTCATCGATAGGGATATCGTAGAATCCGTCTTTTTTCTTGACAAGGATGGAGTACTCATCGGTCAGTTCGTTCGCATCGAAGTGATGCTCCCTGGTGACCCTGCCCTCATTCAATTCGAAGGAGAGTTCATAGCGATCATCATCCAGTATACGGAAGTCTATTCGCTGACCATAGAGCCCCCGCCAGTGGACATCGATATCCATATCGACCGGTTCCAACGAATTCCCTGGAATGGTCTTGACTCGTCCCACCACGTAATAGGTGACGCTGTAGTCGAGCTTCTCCAGCACCTTGGACACCAGATCATAGGAGGTCAGGACCCGTTTCTGATTGGTGATGTCGGCATAGTTGGAGTAGAATCCGGCCAATGATGTGTAGACCTGCGACTGATAGTCCAGCTCTTCTCCCGACTTGAGGAGAATCTCGGTGCGCGCACCATATATCTCGGGCAGGCGATGCGTATAGAAATAGGCCACCAAGGCAAAGAATGCAGGCACTAGCACAAGCAAGAACCAGTTCTTGGTGAAGAATTTCTGGACGACCCTGATGTCCTCTACGGTGATGATATTGGCCTTCTGACCCGACACTCCCTTCTGAATTTGCGCAAAGATAGTATCTCACCCCATCCGATTTCCGGCCTCCAAAAACCCAGCCCATCGAGAGTTAAATCTTCTTGATCAACTGTTGAAAACAACGGCTTTCATGTCATGAATTACCACTCGAACCAGTATCTTCGTGACCAAGAATTCAGACGATGAACAGAATAGCTATGAAATTCTTGTTGAGTGCGGTCTTCGTTGTTGGCATGAGCGCAGTCATAAGTGCTCAGACCGGACCTCCTATCCAAGGCCCCGGCCCTGGCGGATGCTTCCCTCCTCCATGCATCCCTGTAGATGGTGGTATCAGTCTATTGATCGCTGCGGGACTCGGTCTGGCCGGCAAGAAGGCCTACGACTATCACAAAGAGCAGTAAGCAATCCTTTCTGAACGTGGAGTGATGCGATCCATCAAGGAGAACCCATTCCTCCGCTTCTTGATACTGGCCTCTGGCTCCTATCTTCTTTGGTATTGGCTCTATCACGGGTATATCAATGACTACACCGGATTCGACCGGATGGTCATAGACAATCTCATCGACATCACAAGCACCATCTTACGTGCGATGGGCTATGAACTCATCCCAGAACCCCCAGCTGTCGATCAAATACGGACTGTAGGTATCGATGGCACATACGGCCTATGGATCGGTGACCCATGTAATGGCATCAGTCTGTTTGCCTTGTTCACCATCTTCATATTCTGGTATCCCGGTCCTTGGAAGAAGAAGCTCTGGTTCATTCCCCTCGGATTACTCAGCATCCACTTGATCAATGTGCTGCGCATCGTGGCTCTCTGCATCATTGTTACCTATGACTACGCTTATCTGGATTTCAATCACAACTACACCTTCACTATACTGGTGAATGGATGGATGTTCCTACTCTGGATCATCTGGGCGACCCGATTCTCTGATCTCTCATTGAAAAAGAGCACCCCATGAAAAGGGGCCAATGGATCGCTGCCATTCTCATGGCCATCGTCCTTGTCATTCTCGGTGGATTCAGAGATATCCTCTTTGTCAACATCAACGAACAGATCGCATACAACGATGGACTGATCGAGAACTACAGGGTGCTCGAGCAATTTGATTTTCTGAACAACTACGATTCCCCAGCACTCAATCAGGTCAAATGGATATTGACCATCCTATTCACGGTGGTCTATCTCGGATTGTCCATGATCACCTTTCGCATGATCCTGAAGGACATGAAAGGCAGTCTATGGATTCTCTACTTCTATCTTTCAGCATTTGCCATCGCAGGGGTGATTTTCATCGCAGGATGGCTTTTCAATGAACCGGAACTCGGATACACCCTGTCGAGGGTGGTGATGGGGGCTTTGCAATCCCCTTTTCCACTGATGTTGATGATTCCTGCTCGGATGTTGGTCGTACGCTGATCGCTTCCATCTATTTTCGCCACCTCATTTATAATCCTACGATCCATGTCTCGTGATTCAGAAGTATTCGATCTTATCCAAAAAGAGAAAGAACGTCAGCTCCATGGCGTAGAACTCATCGCCTCTGAGAATTTCGTGAGCGACCAGGTGATGGAAGCCGCGGGCTCTGTTCTGACCAATAAATATGCGGAAGGATTGCCCTTCAAGCGCTACTATGGAGGATGTGAGATCGTTGATCAGGTGGAGCAACTGGCCATCGATCGATTGAAAGAACTGTTCGGAGCGAGCTGGGCCAATGTCCAGCCTCATTCAGGAGCACAAGCCAATGCTGCCGTGATGCTGGCCTGCTTGCGACCGGGTGATAAGATTCTAGGTTTCGACCTCTCTCATGGTGGTCACTTGACACACGGCTCTCCGGTCAATTATTCCGGTAAACTCTATGAGCCTCATTTCTATGGTGTCGACAGAGAATCCGGTCTAGTGGACTATGAGATGC
>JABDLZ010000062.1 GCA_013001705.1 Flavobacteriales bacterium | reverse complement strand
TGGTCAATGGGCTGGAGATCGAGAATGGTACTGCCAACTTCAACTTGCTCGATGGTAAGGTATTCAGTATGGGTGACCGGATGGTGAGGGATATCTATTCCAAGGCGAACAGTCCTCAGCCAATCTTGGGTCCAGAGGAAGCCATCGTGCGAGCGGCAGAACAGTTGAATATCGCAATGCAAGGTTCGATACAAGTGCTTGAGACCATGAGCCCCACAGAATTCCTTTATGACAAGGGTGATTTCTCACTTGAACATGTGCCAGTAAAGCTCGTATATCACTCTACCGGAGAAGTACTGAGACTGTCATGGGACCTCAGTATCAGCACGACCGATGAGAATGACTGGTGGAGTGTACGCATAGATGCCCTGACCGGTGAGATGATAGGCCAGAACAACTGGACCACTCATTGTCAATTCGAAAACTGTGGCCATCCAGGCAAGGATCTACAAGAGCGAATGGAAGCACTTTCGATGAGTGAACACCTTGCCAGTCCTCCTCCCCCTCCAGGTACATATAATGTCTTCGCCATACCGGTCGAAAGTCCGGCCCATGGACCTAGGACTTTTGTGAGTAATGCAGAAGATCCGATCGCATCCCCATTCGGATGGCATGATACCAATGGCGTCCCAGGAGATGAGTTCTCTACTACACGCGGGAACAATGTCCACGCATATGAGGACCGCAATAGCAATGATCTGGTCGGTGAGGCTCCTGATGGAGGCGGTGACCTGATATTCGATTTCCCCTATGATATCGAGCAACCGGCATTGGATAATCTGGATGCTGCCACTACCAATCTGTTCTACATGAACAATATCATGCATGATGTATGGTATCAGTATGGATTCGATGAGCAGAGCGGAAATTTCCAAGAAGAGAACTATCTGAACGCTGGAGGAGCAGAAAATGATTATGTGCGTGCTGAATCCCAGGATGGATCGGGGCTGAACAATGCAAATTTCTCCACACCTACCGATGGTACCAGACCTCGTATGCAGATGTATCTCTGGACCGATGGGAGCGGTAGCAGCGATTTCTTTGTCAACTCCCCTCCTACAGATGCTTCATTGGACATCACCTATGAGAACAGCAATGCCGCATTCGGACCGGGCATACCGAGTATTCCGATCATAGCGGATCTGGTATTGGTCACGGATGGATCGGGAGGTGACGAATTCGATGCCTGTGAGGATATTGCCAACGGATCCGAACTGAATGGAAAGATCGCTGTCATCCGAAGAGGCTCCTGTGAGTTCGGTTTCAAGGTGCTAGCTGCGGAAGAAGAAGGAGCTGTCGCTGTGATCATCGTCAATAATGTATCAGGAGACCCCGTCACCATGGGGGCAGGTGATGTAGGTGGTCTGGTGAGCATCCCTTCCATCATGCTTTCTGCAGCGCAAGGACAGCCGATCATGAACGCCTTGGAAGATGGCGAGATCGTCAATGGGACGTTGGTCGATGGGTCGGCCGATCTGGTAGCCTTCGATAGTTCCTTTGACAATGGCATCGTGGCCCATGAATATGGTCATGGCATCTCTATCCGATTGACCGGTGGTGCTAATAATTCGAACTGTTTGGCCAATGACGAGCAGATGGGTGAAGGTTGGTCCGACTGGTTCGGCATCATGCTCACCATGGTAGAAGGCGATCAACCCGAGGACCCTCGTGGTGTAGGAACCTATGTGATCGACCAGCCTAATAGCGGTACAGGCATCCGTCCTGCGCCTTATAGCACCTCTCCCTCAGTCAATAATTTCACCTATTCAGCGACCAACAATACTAATTCCATCTCCCTACCCCATGGAATAGGGTTCGTATGGGCATCCATGCTATGGGATATGAACTGGGCTTTGATCGAAGAATATGGATATGATGCTGATTTCTACAATGGCACGGGAGGAAACAATATTGCGATGCAATTGGTCATCGATGGGCTCAAACTACAATCATGCAGCCCTGGATTTGTTGATGGACGTGATGCTATTCTAGAAGCGGACCTTTTGAATTATGGTGGTGCGAATCATTGCCTGATATGGGATGTCTTCGCCAATAGAGGACTCGGATTCAGCGCAGATCAAGGAAGCTCGTTCAGCCGAACGGATCAAGTGCAGGCCTTCGACCTCCCTCCTTTCGAGGTGACTATCGAAAATGAACTGGGTACTTTGGTCGCACAGACAGATAACCCCGGTGTTTCATATCAGTGGATAAACTGTACAAGCAATACTCCGATCACAGGGGCCACCGAGAGCAGCTTCACGCCAATGGATAATGGCGAGTATGCTGTTATCATTTCTCAATATAACTGTGAGAGTACGTCCAATTGCATCGATATGAGTTCTGTCGGTATCGAAGAACTGGATGCAGATGACATCACCCTCTCACCCAATCCGGCCCGAGATATCCTGACCATTGATTTCAAAACGCTGGATAACATCCAATCGCTGGAGTTAATGGACGTCAGGGGTAAAGTGGTCTATCAGGAAGTCAATGTGTCAGAGCAGTTGATGCAACTGGAAGTAAATGACTTCGTGTCTGGACTGTATACGTTGAGAGTGACTTGCGATAATGCCATAGGCACCTATAAAGTCGTTATCGAATAAGTTCTCGAATTCACGTCTTGGCAAGTCTTTTCTGCTCCTCGAGAAATGCATCGGACTGAAAACGGATAAGTGCTCGAGCTTGCTGTTTCTTATAGTGATAGGTCTCCTCCTCTTCTGCAATACTCTCATAGACTTTCTTATTCATGGCCTTATCTGCACTGAGTAGTGCCAATCGCTGGTCTCTGAGCTGAGCAGCCCATACGGCTACTTTCTCTTCTGATTCATTGAATCTGATGTCATAGCTCCCGGCAGGTGTGAGCAATTTGGCTATGACCGGTGAGGTCTCTATGGCCAAGAAGAGCAAGAAGATGAAGAAGGAAGGGAGCCAAGGCAATTCACCTAGAGCATCGATACGGGCCATAAGTCCATCGAAACCATCGATCACGGGCTGGGTGGCCGCCAGATGTTCCTTTTCCTTGAGTTCCAGATCGGCAATGGCAGTGGCCAAAAGTGCTTTCTGCTCTTTGCCTTCAGACTTCAGTTCGCTCAATTCGGCCAGCATGGCATCATGTTTCTCCCGTTTCTCCTTGTACACCGGCCCCTTGCCCAGTAGCATGGTACCATCACGGCCTTCGGCCTCGGCTATGTAGGTATCGTATAGAGCATTTACCTCATTCTCTTTGTTAGCGATCTTTTGATCGATCTGTTCAGTTTCGCTATTCAATCGAGCCAACTCATCGGCATATATGGCCCCCACTTGATCCTGATTGGCCAAGGTCATCGTATTCTTCTGTTCGAGCAGGACCCGATCGATCTCCTTCTCGAAAATCTTGAGCTCCAAAGGCTTGGAGATGACCACCGCGATGATCACCGCCAATACGATCCGTGGAAAAGCCTGCATGAGCTCATCCATCTTGTCCTCCTGCTTGCGAATGCTGGAAACGATGAAACGGTCCAGGTTGAAGATCAGCAGCCCCCAGATGAACCCGAAGGCCAGAGCGATGGGAATGGAGTCGAATACGGTATAGAGCGCATAGGCCGATGCGATAAAGGCCATCACAGCGGTGAAAAATACAGTGCCGCCTACCCCTGCATACTTGATCTGCTCGGATTTAGAACACTCGGCCAGGAGGTCTGGATCTGCTCCAGAACACATCCAAAAGAATGATTTCAACATGTCAATGGTTTTTCCTACGGTTTCACAAAGAGGAACGATGACATGAATCTAGATGTTGCCCGTACCCGTGACGGAACAATTTACATGGACGGGTGAAATGTGCCTATGGAATGCAGTGGGTGCACTATTGGATAAAAGAAAAGCCCCGTTCATCACGGGGCTTTTCCAGCGTTTCTACCTAGTCAGCACATCAGGGTCGGTTATAGACTTTGATGGCTTGATTATCACAATACAGAATGTAAATTCCTTCGGGCAGATTATCCATGTTGACTACTGTCATCGTAGCTGACATCTCTTTGACCGTAATGGCCTGAGTCACCTCCCAACCTGTCACATCGAACATCTTGATACTCTCGATATCTTGGATATATCCTTCTAGCGTGAATGCTCCTTGCGTAGGATTGGGATAGGCCTTGACCTGCTCGCTCATGGTAAGTACACCTACTTCTACTACTTCGATATCCGAATATTCGAACGCACCATCCAGGTCGTTCTGCTTCAATCTATAGTAGCTCACTCCCGTGAATGGATCATTGTCTTTGCAGCGATACTGGATCTCCACGCTGGAGTTTCCAGCAGCCTCCACTTCATCTATAGTCTCCCAAACATGTCCATCTTGACTGCGTTGTATCTCAAAATTTTCGCTGTTGACCTCAGCTCCTGTAGCCCAGTCCAAGATCACATCCCTCCTATCGACCGTAGCATTGAAATAGATGAATTCTACGGGTAGTGGATTGTTGAATGAACGGGAAGCAAAAGTGAAGGGACTGAAATCAGTCACAGCTTGTGAAGTGGTCAAAGAACCGGAAGAAGGTACTTCCTGTCCAGGGATCAAGACATTGTTGCCATGATCCTTCCACTCGGACCCATCCCAGCGAGCCACAACTACTTCTGAGAGGTCATCGATGTTACCACTGCGCTCGGTATTGTAGGTCAAGGTGACATATACAGGTGAGTTCCCGACATTCCGGTCCAATATCCAATATTCTGTTCCTGATACGTGATCCAGCGTGAAGTCCAGGGATTCACTGTCATAAGCCCCGGCAGGATCCACTTCGAAGTACTCTCCGATGAAGGAGTGAGAACTGTTGGATGGCGCAGAGATAGCAATAGGTGCGTAGATCCCATTCCTTCCTACAGGGAAGGTGAAAGACTCATCTCCGATCTTTTCTATGGGTCCATCTATAAAGCTGGTCCCGCTTGCGTTCTCTATAGTGACATTATCACCGATATACAGCAAGTCTTCCCGAGTTGTCTTCATCGTTCCCTCTTGCATATAGAGGCTGTAATCAGAATCCAAGAGTTTCAATGGAGTCTCTAAAGTGACAGATGAACCTGACTTGTTCAAATAGATATCGGTCTCCAACTCGTTGTCTGATGTATTGACAGAGAGCAACTGTTCTGCATCTCCGCTGAACACCCATACCATATCCCCTTGATCATATGTAGAGGCAACGGATACATTACCCTCGATGACTAGTGTTCCACGGTCCAATTCTCCATTCAATAAGGTCAGGTCATTAAGAACACGCAGTGAATCACTCGCGTCCAGTCGTAGTTTCTCTCCATCATCCTTGTCCAGAATGAGCTTGTATGCTATGAGGTCAGAACCATTGTTCAAGTTGATGTCTGAAAGATCAGCACCTTGGAAACGTAGAATTCCATTGTTGTGCACGAATTCACCCCCGTTCAGGGTGAGATCCTTATTGATGTACAGCGTTCCATCCGTAGCGATCATTTTTCCGTTCTGTTCGATGACCACCTCATCGAAAAGCAATTCGACATCTACTCCCGACTCAAATACCAGGTTTCCGGTAGAAATCGTCAGGTCATTGTCTGATGAACCTAAAGTCATCTGCCCATCTCCATCACCGTCTCTGAGAATCAAAGAATCAATGGAGGTCTTGAGCATCTGAATATGCGAGTCATTCCAGTTGGCATCGTGTAGGAATAACTCCGATGACCCACTACCTGTGAAGATCAACTCAGCATTTCCATGATCCCATCCAGCATCGATATGGCATTCACCTTCCACGGCAACGGTTCCTTGACCCAACTGTCCAGAGGTGAGATCCAATCGATCGGTGACATACAGCGTATCTCCCGAACGTATGTTCAGCTTAACTCCATCAGTGGCATTAACGATCACGTGGTGGAAACGGTCGGCAGGTGCATTATCACATCTGAATTCTTTGGTGCCTGTAGGTGAGAACTCTACTGTACCGGCATTGTGTGTGAACGTTCCCTCCAGAATCTTGAAATTCTGGACTACTGTAAGCATATCACTGGTAGAGATAAAGGTTCCTCCATCCAGAATGAAATGCTTGTTGCACTGAATGCTCGCAGACCCACCTTGGAAGGTCCCACCTTCTATCTTGAATGAGCTGTTTCCAATGGATACTGGGTGTGATCCTTGCTGGATCGTACCGGTATATCCGGATTCGATGCGCATGCCTTTTACATCGACAGTAATATCGATAATGCAATCTCCAGTCCTGTCTTCTGTGAAATACACGATGTCGCCTGGACCAGGAACGCTTACACCGTCTTCATCATCGTCATCATCATCATCGTCATCTTCCTCTCCGGGTTCATCGGACCAATTAGCTGAATCACTCCAGTTCCCAGTGGAACCAGCGATCCAATAACGATTGCCCGCTAGGGCAGATATGCTCCACAACAAGAGAAGCAGCAAGGGTAATATTCTAGCCATGTGGTTGATTGTTCAGACTCCTTTCTACAAGAAGCTCCATTTTTAACTATCCTTATGTACGCACAGATTATAGTAATAGTTACAATAAGTACCGATGGTATGTAAAGACAGGATCTTGGGCTTATAGCCAAGTACGTTCGATCAGTGGATTCCTGATTTTTCGGAACTTTAAAAGGGTATGTCAGTTTTTGACCAAAGTCCGGCTGAATCCTATAGCTCTCAGCATATATATGCCCTCAGGGAGGAGTGTTAGATCGATCAAATAGGTCTGTCCTGCCAACGGACGAATGATCAGCCTTTCAGACCAATCACGTCCGGTGATATCAAACAGTCTGATCTCATCGATTTCTCCGCTATATCCTTCGAGTGAAACAAGGCCTTTTGTAGGGTTTGGGAAAAGATGAATGTCATCTATGAATAGGTTCGAGAAGTTTACTGCCTCGACATCTGTATACTCAGAGTGCCCGTCAAAATCAACTTGTCTCAAGCGATAGTAATTCGTCCCTTGCAAAGGACTATCATGGGTGAAACGATACGTCCTCTCAGCACTAGAGAACCCAGCTGCCTGTATGTCACCTAGTACAGTCCATTCCATTCCATCCATGGAATGTAAGATCAAGAAATTATCACTATTCACCTCTAATCCCGTTGCCCAAGAAATATCTACTGCATTGTCATTCTTCTCTGCTTTGAAATAAAGGAATTCGACCGGTAATGGATTGAAATGAGTACGTGATGCAAAGGTGAACGGGCTGAAATCTGTAACTGCTTGCGCAGTGGTGATTGTTCCAGCTCCGGGAAATTCCATACCAGTATACTCAACATCATTGCCGTGGTCTTGCCACATTGCACCATCCCAACGCGAGACCACCACTTGAATAAGTGCATCGATGCCGCCACTTCGAACAGTATCGTACGATAGCGTAACGAACACATCTGAAGCTCCATGTTCTCTATCCAATATCCAGTACTCGCTCTGCGATACATGATGAAGCCCAGAGGCCAAGGATTGACCGTCATAAGCGGATCCGGCATCCCCTCTGAAATACTCTCCAACAAATGAATGGCCATCATTCTCGGGTGCAGAGATTGAAATCGGAGCATATATACCATTCTTGCCAACTGGGAAGGTGAAGGCCTCATTACCGAACTTCTCTATCGGGCCATCGATATAACTGATAGCACTGGCATCTGTCCAATACGTACCATGCTCGAGTATGAGCAATGAGTCATGGTTGGTGACCAGCATTCCTTTTTTGAGATGAAGCGTCTGCTGAGGAGCAGTCATTTCGAACTTAGATTGCAAGATAACATCAGAGACCGTGGGCTTATCGATATAGACGTCCGCATCGAAATTGTCCTTTTTCCCTTCGAGTCTGAATGACTGATCATTGGCCCCAGCGAACATGAGCTTGGTCGTTCCTCGATCATAGTTACTCTCGATGGTCACATTTCCTTCGACCTTGAACACACCTTGGTCAGAATGTCCTTCCATGAGTACCAGATCGTTGCCCACTCTCAGCGTGTCATCTTCAACCAAGGTCAACATCCTACCATGTGGCTTATCGAAGAAGACGTTGTAGAATTGATCTGAAGGTGCCTTGTCCATTTGAAAGACCGCATTCTCATCTCCATCGAAATTCACTATTCCGAAATTGTGACTGAAATTTCCACCTAGATTGATATAATCACCTAAGAGATTCAATTCTCCGGTGGAGCCTAGGAGAGTCCCATCAGGATGGATCCTTGTAGCTCGGAAATTCAAGTCAGCGACCACACTATCCTGAAAGACCAGGACACCAGAATTGATGTTGAGGTACTTATCGATGCGCCCAAGGTCCAATAACTTATCATTATCTACTTCTCTGATGAAAGTGGAATCAGTTGGAGCATACTTGGAGATGCTCACGTTGTTCGTATTCCAACTATTTTCGTCCAAGAAATAATACGAGTTGCCGGATCCACTGAAATTGAGATCGGAGCTACCTCTCTGCCAGGTTGGTGTGACATAGGCTGTGTCTTCCACAGTGACTGTTCCTCCATCCAGGATTCCTTTGACGAACAATAGCTTATTCTCCACCCACAGGTTGTGTCCTTCATGTATTGTGATCTTCTTACCGCCTTCTCTTTCAATATCCACATTGAAGAAATGGTCCGTGGGAACTGTAGAACAGAAGTATTGAACGTCCCGTGTACCGATGAATCGAACGGTTCCGTTGTTGTGAACGAGTAGACCTCCATTATTGACATAATTTCCTAAGAGATGTAGCGTATCGGACGTGGAGTACAAAGTACCACCGCTGCTGTTCTCCAATTGGAAATAATCCAATTGCAGCTCTACTCCTTCTGCGAATGCCAAAACCCCGTTCAATATGGTGAGGTTGTGGTCATCATCTCCTAATTGTAGAAGTCCATTTGGCTGTACTTTCTTGATGAACGTAGTATCAGAAGGATCATCCTTATCAATGGTGACGTTATTGGTATTCCAATCGTTATTATCGAATAGATAATGAGAGGTTCCTGATCCAATGAATCTGATATCCGCATTACCTCCAGACCAGGTGGTCTCTACATAGGCTGTATCTTCCACTACTGCTGTACCTCGTCTGAGATGTCCGATACTCAGCTGCAGTCGATTCTCAACATGCATATTCTTCAAGGTGTCTATAAAGACCTTATGCACACCCGTGGTCTTGATGTGGATATTATGGAATCGATCGGTTGGTTCATTCACGCAATGGAATGTCACATCGTTGTCGGAATCGAATCGCACTGTACCCCCATTGTGGGTGAAGAGCCCTCCATAATTAATGTAATCACCACCTAGGAGCAATGTATCCATTGCGCCAATAAGTTCGCCTCCGGGGTTATTTTGAACTTCACCGAAATCCAGATCCACATTGACTCCGTCCTCAAAGGCGAGGGTACCTTCAGTTATCTTGATGATCTTCTGGTCTTCACCCAAGTTCAGCCAGCCATCGTTATCCACATCCTTGATAAAGGTGGTATCCGTCAAGGTCTCTTTATGGATATAAACATTGTTCTCATTCCATGTACCACTGTCGAACAGATAGAAGGAGTTTCCTGAGCCTGCGAAGGTGATGTCTGCATCACCGCCTAGCCAACCACTGGTCACATAGGCAGTGTCTTCTACAACTACATCGGCTCTGGGCATCTTACCCGAACCCAATTGTAGTCTACCTTCCACCCATAGGGAATCCCCAACATCGATCAGTAGTTGTTTACCCGGAATAAGTTCGATGTCCACATTGTGAAATCTATCCGTGACCATATTGTCACAGCGGAAATCGACATCACCGGTTCCATCGAAGCGCACCGTACCCGAGTTATGGCTATACCGACCTCCCAGATTGGTGTAATCACCACTGATGAGGAGCGTATCATTGGTACCGACAAGCGTTCCACCCGGATTATTGATGACTTCTTGAAAATCCAGATCGACCTGTGTATCGGCATCAAATGACATGATACCCCTCCTGACCTCTATCTCTCTATTGAATTGCCCTAACTGGATCTGTCCATCCCCATCACCGTCTTCAACAATGAGGCTATCAGATGAAGAGTCTTTCTGCACATACACGTCATTGGTGTTCCAGGTGCCGTTGTCCAAGATATAATAGGAATTTCCTTGACCCATGAAGGTGATATTCGCATCACCTTGGTCCCATGTCGAATGCACATAGGCAGTATCTTCGACTACGAGTTCACCGTGCCTCAGGATTCCAGAGAAAAGATCGATCCTGTTCTCCACCCATAGACTATCTCCATGTCCTATTTCGAAGTCTTCACCAGCACCCACGCGAACCACTACATTATGTACTTTGAAGTGTTCATTCAGATCGTTAATGAATTTAGCACGCGCTGGCGAATTGAACTCGATAGTACCGTCATTATGATGGAATTGCCCGCGCTTTAATTCGAGGTCGTTGGAAATGAATAAGGTATCTGTTGTAGAAGTGAAATCAGTACCATCGATTTCCAACTTCTCGATTGAGTATATAGGTGCGGTTCCACCTATGAAGGTTCCTCCCTTCAGAACAAATCCAACCTCACCAATACTGATGGAATGTCCCAGCTGCATCATCGTCCCTTGAAATTCGGGTTTGAACTCCAAAGCAGCAATGTCCATAGGGATATCTACGATACAATTACCAATGCTGAATTCATCGAAGAACACTTTGTCTTCAGGACCTGGAATACTGAATCCACCTTGTCCTTCAGATTCATTTGACCAATTGTTGATATCACTCCAATTGCCTGGAGTCGATGCTACCCAATATCTGTCTGCTGCAGATAAGTGAATGCCAAGCAAGAGCAGGAAAATGCCAAGGGAAATACGAAAACACATCCTCTAAATTGGTACGGACTTTTCTGCCGACCAGTATGTTCTACGAGAGAGAATGCAGAAGGTTACCCTTTAAAATGAAGAGTCTTCCGATGTACACAATGATTCTGTCGATAAACAAAGTGGTTCTTTCGTTAGACAGATGCGCTTATAGTTTGTTATACCATAACGCAAAGATGCCCTTAGAAATCAGCTTCCTTTACTCCCACGATCACCGAATATGGCCACTTCATCAAAATTCTTGGCTGCTTTTCCCACACGGATGATCTCTAGTTTCTCTATCACATCACCCTGTAGAGTGGAGTCTACGACAGACTGTCCTTCAATGACATAACCAAATACACTATGTCTATCATCCAACCAAGGAGTAGGTAGATGCGTGATGAAGAATTGACTTCCGTTGGTCCCAGGACCTGAATTGGCCATAGAAAGCACACCGGGACGATCGTGCCTGAGTTCAGGATGGAATTCATCCTCGAATTTGTATCCCGGGCCACCTATACCCTTGCCTAGTGGATCCCCACCTTGTATCATGAAATCCTGTTGATCCCCATTGGCCTTGGATATCACCCGATGGAAGATCTGTCCATCGTAATATGGCTCCCCTAACTCTTTATGGTCATTGGGAATGGTCCCTTCTGCTAGCCCAACGAAGTTGGCCACGGTCACAGGCACCTTTTCAAATTCCAATGAGAGCAGTATCTCTCCTCTATTCGTGGTCATCTTTGCATACATACCG
>JABDLZ010000061.1 GCA_013001705.1 Flavobacteriales bacterium | reverse complement strand
GCGGTACTGGAAACGATGAATTTCATGTCCTTCGTCAAGATTTTTTAAGGGACGCAAATATGGTCAAAAAGGCAGGGGGATTCGCTGAAATTGGAAAGGCTGTTGATAAATGATGAAAGCACGGAGCTAGCCCTTTCGATGAGAACCCCAGCCCTCCAAGTGCTTGTAATATCGCAATATTACGATGATTTAACCGACAAGAATTTGGTTAATGCCGAAGTCTGTTCCAGGCCCACTGCATTATCGAAAGATGGCTAATGCTTATGTATTCAGGAGTGAATCAGAAATCCTCTACCGTGCGGAGGATCTTATCGAAGGTCAGGCGCTGTCCATAGGCCACATCCCCATCGAAATGGACATACACCCGCTCCGGGTCGATCTCAGGCACATCATCGCCCATGCGAGCGGCCAAGGCCACTGGAGGCTTACGGAAGTAGATATCGGCCGTTCTCACCGAATCATCGGGTCCGGTGACCGAAATGCGGAAGGAAGGGTCCATGGCCAATAGGGAGTCTTCTTGGGCAGCCGTGATATCCGGCTCGAAATGCTCCACATTGATGGACTGGAATCCACCGAGATATTCCCCGATCTTGGATTTGGGTCTATCGAGCACGTTCCCCGCATGATCTCGTAGTGTGAATTCACCCTTATACCGATCCTGGATATCGATGCTGAATCCGGCCTCTGGCACTCGAGGGGTCTCCACTTGCACCTTCTTGAAATCCAATTCAGGATAGTTGAAGAGTCCGGTCCAGCGCCACTCACTCACTATGGCATGGAAGCGCGTGGTGAGATATCCTCTGAATCCTCTGTACTCGATCACAAATGGCTCATTGGAAAGTCCATCCTGTGGAGTTTCCAGCAGGGCAAAGGTGCCTTGATTGCTCTGGGTCGATCGGCCTACATACCAGGTCTTTATCCAGTTCCCCTCCAAGTCGTAGATCTCCACCTTGCGGGTATCACCAGCGATGATCTTCATCACCTGGTCTTTTTGCGATTTGGAGACCGGGCTCTGGACTCCCACTGCCTTAAAGGTGCGCAGCATCAGGTCGATGTGGTGCGGCATGGCGATGTACTCATCATCCAGTGACCAGTGCCCATCGTCCCTCCGTTCGAGTTCGATGACATTGCGCCCATCATCGATGATGACCTTGCCCACTTGGGAGGTATCGGCAATGGCAAAATCGGTCAGTGCCTTCTGTCCCAGAGTGCTTGCTCCTTCTGATGTGTAGAGCATATAGACGGCACCTCCTAACAGGATGAGGATCAATAAATACAGGATATTCTTCTTCATACTAGGCGTCTTGCTTGTATCGCTTATTCCGCAGCCAGTTCAGCAGCCCACCCAGTATCATGATGATGACGATAGGCAAGGCCACATTGGTCATCTGAATGATGCCCCGGTCCTCGAGAATGATCTCTTGATTCAATTGCCGCAATCGTATGGTACGGTTACGCACAGAGATCAAACTGGACTCGTCCAACATATAATTGACCGCATTGAGCAGGAATTCGCGGTTGCCATAGATCTTACGCCCTGCATAACGGTCGAATCCGAGGGTGAAATAATTCTTCCCATCGGCCGATACCCTGTTGCGGAAGATGTCTCCATCAGAGATGACGAGCATGCTGTTCTCCACACTCTTCTCGCGGAATTCGAAGCCCTCTTGCAGATACGTGGAACTGATGCGGTTCTTGAAGGCCGATTCGAATCTACCCTCGAGCAGGACAGCGATCGGTTGATAAGGGCGCTTCTTCTCTCCGAAATCCGGGTCGATACTCACGATGCTCAGGTTGATGCGTACCGGTGGACGCAGGATGCGGGTGAATTCAGAACTGCGTAGTAGTACCGTCTTCTTGATCTCAGGCCGAGCAATGGTGTCGATGCTGCTGACGAATTCCGTGACCACTGGATCGATATTGGAGACGATGGGATGTCCATCCCGGGGTACGATCACCGGTTTGAAGTACCAGGGGAACATCTCTATCTGCGGTTGGTTGCCCATCATACCTGTAGTGATTCCTATGGGCGCACAACTTCTATCGAGCAGCATGTTGTTCTCCAAGCGTGCACCGTATTGGAAGAGCATCTCCTCGATGCCCAATTCGCGTTTCACGGCCATGGTCTGTTGCGAATTGCGCAGACTGTCCATATCCGCTATCAATGGATCCACGGCCCAGATGACCTTACCACCCCGCATGATGAATTGATCCAGCATGAAGCGATCGGCATCACTGAAGGCACTATCCGGATCGGAGATGATGAGGAGTTCGTACTTGTTGAGTCGGGTCTTGCCTTCATCGTCCATGGGGATGCTCAGTGAACTCAATTTCCCATCGATGGTCACGCGGGTGACATTATAGCTCTCACTCAGGAGGATCTCTGCATCAGAGGTCTCCATACGGTCGCTCTCACCATGACCTTGGATGAAGGCGATGCTCGGCCGTTTGTCCTCGATGATCCTGCGGATGATATGGGCGAATTCATACTCGAGATTGTTGATCGAGTTATTGATCATCTGTGGATCCACCGCCCGCTCATTGCTCTTGAGAATCTGCAAAGGCATGGTCTGATTGCGATAGGTGATCAACGCTCCAGGGAAGATGATCTTCTCCGATACACCGTCCTTGCTCTGGAAGGTGATATTGGTGTACTGTAGTCCGGAGTCCTGCAGATACTGGTAGAGTTCATTGCGCTCATCCCGGTCTTCGCTCTCTGATGGATTGATGAACTCGTACTCGAGATTGTCCTGGGCGTAGGCCTTCATCTCGTCAAGCCGCTCGCGTATAGCCTGCTCCAGCTTCTTGAACTCTGCCGGATACTCGCCCTTGAGGTAGACCTTGACAAAGACCACATCATCCAGCCCTTCGAGCATTTCCACACTGGCGGGAGTGAGGGTATGTCGTTTCTCCTCGGTCAGGTCCCAGCGGATGAAAAGGAAGCTCCCTAGCAGCACCACCAAGATGACGATGCCGATACCGACCAAAGTGCGGTACAGACTCTTGGTCCTATTTCCGTAGCTTCTTACCATCGGTGACTTTCTACGCTGGTCTTGGTCAGTAGGAGGAATACGGTACACAGCCCCAGGAAGTAGAGCACATCCCGGCTATCTACCACCCCACGGCTCATGGATCTGTAATGTTCGTTTATCCCCAGATCGAGCATAAGGCTATCCAAAGGCCCCAGAAGGTCGAAACTGGCGATGGACTCGAAGCCGATGAAGATGAAGAAGCAGAGGAAGACGGCCAGAATGAAGGCCACGATCTGATTCTCGGTAAGCGATGAAGCGAAGATGCCTATGCTCACAAATCCGGCACTCAGGAATCCGAGTCCGATATAGGATCCCAATATGCCCCCGCTGTCCACATTGCCGATGGGGTCGGCCAGATTGTAGATGCTGAAGTAGTAGACCACCGTAGGCAGGATACTGATGATGGTCAGCAACCAGCCCGAGAAGAACTTGGCGAGGATGATCTGCCAGACACTCAGCGGTTTGGTGAGTAGGAGTTCTAACGTACCGGTGCGTTTCTCCTCGGAGAAGGAGCGCATGGTGATGGCCGGTATCAGGAAGAGAAAGACCCAGGGTGCGATGAGGAAGAGGGTATCCATCTCGGCATAGCCCTTGTCCAGCACATTCATGTCACCGGGGAATATCCACATGAATAGACTCACCATCAGTAGGAAGACGATGATGACCACATAGCCTATGAGGCTCGAGAGGAATCCGTTTATTTCTTTATTCAGCAATGCCCACATAGGGGAGGGGAACCTGATTTCTAGAACGCCTCAAAATTATCTTTATTCCGCACCATCCGATCCAGTAGGCTGGACAGCTTTAACAAGTTTTCACAGTTGAGAACCTTCTGCTTTAAAGTCCACGCTCCAAGCCTCCGGGCGCTCATCGAAGAGCACCTTGGTCCGAGCCCAGACCTGCTTGAATAAGGCACTATGCCTATATGCCTCCAAGTGGACCTCGGTCTGCCAGTGGCTGTAGGTGAAGAAGATGCGTGAATCGGATCGATCCTGCCAGAGTTCCAGGTGTAGGCAACCATTGAATGACCGGATGTGGTCCTTGTGCTCAGCAAAGAGCCTCTCGAAGTCCTCGATGTGCTCTTCTCGGAAGGTCATTTTAACGATGCGCCTGATCATAGGAACTCCATACGTATCATATCATCCACCTTGAGGCCGAAGAGGGATGCTGCTCCTCCAGCCCCATGGAAAGAGCCTTGATTGAAGGAGATCTCCAAGAATCTGCGCGAATTGAACAAGGCCACCGCCTCACCGGATTCTACGGCATTATAGGTCTTGTTGATCTTGCGAATCTGCTCCCTTCGGAAATGGATCTGGAATTCCCGCCCTGCTCCTATATCCTGGAACATCTGCTCCGAGATATTGGTCATGACATTCTCATAGGAATCGATGTAGGTCACGTGGCCGCGTATACTATTGGCATCGGTGATGGGCTGGAGTCGGCTGAATACATTCTTCAATTCCGTCTTACGACCTATCACCTCAGGCGTACCCCCTTTGGCCAGATGGATGGCCGCCTTGGTGAAGACATCCTTGGTGGGGAAGGTGAGGTCATCCGTATCCTGACTGATGGTCAATTCGAAGACCTCATCCATCGGCTCGTTGAATATGAAGGAGAAGATGCCATTGTCAGCACCTATCAGGTATTGACCGTTCTTTCTGACCACCACGTGAGCATTCTTGGTGCTCAATTCAGGTCGCACACCTATGATATGTACCGTCCCTTCAGGGAACTCCTTGAACACATTCCGGATGTGATAGGCGGCTTGAG
>JABDLZ010000060.1 GCA_013001705.1 Flavobacteriales bacterium | reverse complement strand
TGCTGGTAGATGGCGATTGGGTCAAAGCCGATGGCACCACTCTGGGTGCTGACAACGGAATAGGAGTGGCAAGCATCATGGCTCTCCTTTCATCGGATAGTATCCCCCACCCGCCCCTCGAAGCGCTCTTCACCATCGATGAGGAGACCGGAATGACCGGTGCCATGGAACTTGAAGGCGGACATTTCGAGGGAAAGGTATTACTGAACTTGGATACCGAGGATGATGATGAACTCACCATCGGCTGTGCCGGAGGAATCGATGTGACGGCCCGTGGTAACTATGAGCAAGAAGATTGTCCCGAAGGCCATGTAGGACGCAAGATCAAGGTGGCCGGACTCAACGGAGGTCACTCGGGTATGGACATCGATAAAGGACTGGGCAATGCCAATAAACTGATGAACCGTATCCTGCTCGAGGGAGAGCAAATAGGGATACGGGTTTCCAATATAGATGGCGGAGGACTTCGCAATGCCATCCCACGAGAGAGCTTTGCACATATCGCCATCCCCGAGCAGCATGGAGAAGCACTCGATGAATTCTTTGCCCAGGTGGGCGGTATCCTAGTGGACGAATACTCCAGCACCGATCCCGATCTGGAACTCAGTTTGGAAGAATGCGATGCGCCCGATCAGGTGATGGAATTGGGCTTCCAGTGTCAGTTACTACGCGCCATACAAGCCTGCCCCAACGGCATCTACCGCATGAGTCCCGATGTAGAGGGCCTGGTGCAGACCTCTAATAATCTGGCCCGGGTCGAAGCTAAAGACGGTGCCTACGAGGTCCTATGTCTGACCCGTTCATCAGTCGACACGGAAAAAATGGATGAGGCGAATGCCATTGCCTCGGTCTTCGAACTCATCGGAGCCCAGGTCGAGATGGACGGCTCCTATCCCGGCTGGACACCCAAGCCAGGTGCTGAGATCACCAAGTTGATGAGTCGGATCTACAAAGAGCGTTTTGATGAGGAGCCTCATGTGCTGGCCTGTCATGCCGGTCTGGAATGCGGCATCTTGGGACAGAATTATCCGGATATGGAGATGATCAGCTTCGGACCGAATATCCGCGGAGCGCACTCTCCCGATGAGAAAGTACAGATCTCTTCTGTACAGAAATATTGGGGATTCTTATTGGAGACGCTGGAGAAGATGAACTAAGGATTCAATCCTTGGACGGGACAGTGGCCTGAGCCTCTTTGGCCATCTCCACCATCACCTCGCGTGCCTCCGTACCATCATGTATAGGTCGGCTGAGAGCCACACGCACACGATGCTCTTCATTGAGAATGTCCATGGCACGGGTATCTACTCCGGCCATTTCTACTTTCTCACCAGCTGCCTGACCCGCATAATGCCTGATATAGTCTACCAGGTTGTGCTGATGATGGTCGTTCATATGCTCTACAATGAAAGACTCCGTTTCCAGTGTGATCGGGTCCGCCTGGAAGATCTGCTGCGGTTCTATCCAGAAGATACGTCCGAAGCCACCGATGTAGCGGACTTTGCTAGGCTCCAATCTATAGAGATCGAAATCATGGAATTCCTTGTACTGACGTGAAGCAGGGAAATAGCGATGGTACCGCTCGAGCAAAGCCTCATCTTCCACTTTGACCAATTGCCCGATGATGGTCACACGACCCTCGGCCTGCACATCTTTGCCCGGGCCCTCGAGCGCGATCAAGGAACAGCGCGGATCGGCCGTGACATTGAGCGTATGCTGCGCGATGGTGGACATGTAGATCAGTGGCTGCCCTTGTTTGTCCAGACAGAATGAAGCCACCGAAGCGAATGGTGCCCCTTCCAATTGAAGCGAAAGCGTAGCAAGCACTCCGTGGGCCGAACGGGCGATCAATTCCCGCGCTTCTTCCAGTATCTCAGGTGTCAGTTTCATCTGTTGTAGTAATGGACCTCAAAGTAGGGGTGCTGCTTGGCGTCATCAAATACCTCTTTTCGGGTAATTGAATAAAAAAAGCCCCGTGTCGGGGCTTTTTGAAGGTTCTGATGAAATAATCAGAAGATCACTTCACCTCGATCAATCGTTTCTGCTCGTTGATCTCTTCTTCTTCCATCTTGGGCAGCGTGATGTGTAGCACACCATCTGTGTAGTTGGCTTCGATCTCTTCTTCCTTCACTCTGTCTTCCGGCATGGTGAAGCTTCGTGAGAAGCTAGCGTAGCTGAATTCTCTGCGGGTATAATTCCCTTGATCGTCCTGCTCCGAGTTCTCATTCTTCACTTCGGCTGAGATGGTGAGCATGTCGTTGTCCAACTCTATCTTGAAATCCTCTTTCTTCATTCCAGGAGCACTGACTTCCAATTGGAAATCCTTTTCAGTCTCCTTGATATTGACCGCTGGACTTGCCGCCCTGCGCATCAGTTCTCCTGAACCCATGTTGAAGAGGTCGTTGTTGAAGAAGTCATCGAATAGCGATGGAAATGCGGGTCTTCTTCTGCTTACTGTGTATGTCATTTTCGTATTGTTTTTTTTAAGTGTGATTCGTGTTTCAATGTGCTCTGAGCTTCTCGCTCGCTCATGGATATTCAAAGCATATACCATTGAAATCTATCTGCCATTATGGCGTGTTTGTTGGAGAATTGTTGAATTATTCATGTCATATTGGCTCATATCGTGCTTGAAAGGGAATGTATTTTCGTCATCCTATGTATCGATCCTTCCTGCTGATACTCATCGTCTTCACACTCGTCTCCTGCGGTTCATCCGATCCGTATCTGCATTTCATGGACCGCATGTGTGGTGATTGGGAATTCACCGGGACGGAGATCAAAGAGCACTGGGAGAACATCGGACAAGGTGCCTATCAGGTGGATGTGGTCAGTCATGCCGGATGGGAACCCGAGCAAGTACAGCGTATCGATATCCAAAGAGAAGGAGACAAGGTCATCTATACAGGGACTATACTTCGCGAGCATAATACCACGCGTCCTATCCGTTTCGAGGCTACCGAGATCAGTGACACACATATTCTATTTCAGAATGTCGCGCAGGAATTTCCGCAGCACATACGCTACACCCTCATTCACGCGGATAAATTCCGGGTCAGCATCAGCGGCAGTCAGGACGGCAGGACACGCGAGCAGGAATTCGTCTACTATCGCATAGCATCGGAACATGCTGGCTCGGACTAGCGATTATCTTAGCCGCAACATTTGCCCATGTTCGAGAAACTCATCCTTAAATACCTCCGCCACTTTCCCATCGATACGGGTAAAGGAATTCTGGAGAAACGCATCCAACTCCCTGACGATAACTCGGATTTCGAATTCACCGGTTCCAATGGAACACGCTATCTGCTGAGCTTTCAGGACCATGTCATGCGTAAGATCTATACCATGGGCATGTACGAGAGGAACACTGTGAAGCAACTCATCGCTCTGGCGAAGAAGGACATGACCTTTGTGGATGTGGGGACCAACATAGGCGCCTATACGCTCAATCTGGCACCGCATGTCAAGCAATGCATCAGTTTTGAACCCAATCCACGGACGTTGAAATACCTATACAAGAATGTGGAACTCAATGGCTACAAGAATGTGACCGTGGTACCCAAGGGACTTTCCGATCTCGAAGAGGAATTGGACATCCACATTCAATCCCTAGGTTCTTCCTCTTTCAACAAACATCAGCATCTGGGCGATTCTGAGCGGGTCTCCTTGACCACTTTGGACCTGCATTGCGAACGCCATCAAGTGGAGCGCGTGGACATCTTGAAAATAGACGTGGAAGGACATGAGATGAAAGTGCTGCTCGGAGCCAAGGAGACCTTGAAGCGCAATCCCAAGATGGCTGTAGTACTCGAGTTAGATCACAATACCAGCATCTCAGGACACACCAAGAAGGACTATCTGGACTTCATGGCAAGCGAGGGCTTCCAGGCCTATGCCCCTAAGGGCTACCCTTTTCCCCTAAAGAAGATGGAACGCATTCCCGATGACTACATGGACAATGTGGTCTTCCTCAAAGGGTATTGAGATAGGTCAGAATGCGGTCGCTTCCAGAGGCGGTTTCAGTATCAGGAAGACCATCGATCACAGGAGCTTCTACTCCCTTTCCTAAAGACCCAGACCCGATGATCCTGCGCACCTCATCGTAGAGCCCTTCTTCTAGGAATTGACGATGCACCTCTGCCCCACCTTCTATCAAAACCGATTGCATCCCCTGGTCATACAATTCCTTCAGAACCTCAGTAACTGAGGTAGCCTGAACGGCCTTATATCCGGACCTATGTAATGTAGACTCGCTAGGCAGATCCGTGCTCGTCCACACAAATCGCTCAGGAGAGGGACCTGAGACCAAGCGTGTGGTCAAGGAAGGGTCATCCATTCGGGCAGTCCTCCCTCCTATGAGGATGGCCATCTCATCGGCACGCCACTGATGTACCTGCTGACTGCTTGCTGCTGAGGAGATTTGGCTGGCCTTACCTCCCTCGCGTTGGCGATCGATATATCCATCTGATGATTCAGCCCACTTGAGGATGACGTAAGGACGCTTCTTCTCATGGAACGTCATGAAGCGCCTGTTCTGCCAGCGGCATTCTTCTTCCAGAACACCCACAGTGACCTCCAATCCTGCGGCCCTGAGTTTTTCGATTCCACGCCCATCGACCTCCTTAAAGGGATCCCGGCATCCGATCACTACGCGTGGAATGCCCTTCTCCAAGATAAGGTCCACACAAGGCGGGGTCTTGCCATGATGGGCGCAAGGCTCCAGGCTCACATACAAAGTACTTTCGGTCAAAGCATCTTCCGGTGCCCCTCCTATAGCCTTTACTTCAGCATGCGGGCCTCCATAGGGAGAGGTGTACCCTTCAGCGATGATTTGGTCCCGATGCACCAACAGCGCCCCCACCATGGGATTGGGTCGACAGGCCGGCCAAGCATTCTGCGCCAGGTCCAGACAGCGTTTCATCAGCGATTCATGGGACATGGGGCTAAAGTACATCGGTTAAATTAGCCCGATGCAGGTAGAGGACAATCGACTGAGTACGATGAAGCGGTTTTTCGAGAAATCGATGCGCCATAGTATCTACCCTCAAGAGGAATGGCGCTCGCTCTTCCAGCGATTGGCTGAGGACCTGATCGGCTTGGATAGACTCCAGATCACCCTGGCCGAGGATACCAAATTGACCGAATCCCAGATCCTCCGTTTCCTGAATGCCATCAAAGCATTAAAGGCCGGCACACCACTCCAATACATCATCGGACATACGAGCTTCTGTGGTCTACGCCTACTAACCCAGTCCGGTACACTCATTCCCCGACCGGAGACGGAGGAACTGGTGCATTGGATCCATTCTGAACAGCAGAATGCTCAAGCCATACTGGATATCGGTACCGGCACCGGATGTATCGCGCTCGCATTGAAATCCAAACTTCCTTCTGCTAGAATCCAGGCCATAGAAGTCGATGACACTGCCTTGGAGATCGCTCGGGAGAATCAGCGAGCCACCGGGTTGGATATCCAACTCGTGCAAGACGACATCCTCCGACCGGAAGGGAATTACGAATCTTTCGATGTTATTGTGAGCAATCCGCCCTATGTGCTGGAGTCCGATAAGCAGGCTATGCGTGAGAATGTTCTCGCCCATGAACCCCACCAAGCACTCTTCGTGCGCGATGAGGATCCGCTGGTCTTCTACAGGGCCATCCTCGATTTTGCGGTCGATCATCTGAAGGAAAACGGAAGTATCTACTGGGAGATCCATGAAGAGCAAGGAGAGGCCATACGTGAGCTATGTATGCAAAAGGATTTCAAGGATGTGATCATCAGGCGGGATATGCAAGGAAAAGATCGCATGGTCAAGGCATCGAGGGAATAGCCTTAGATGTACCTTTACCCATGCAAGGAAAACCTATGGATCTGCAAGGAATACAAGAGCAGATAGAACATCTGAGAAAGGAACTCGAGGAACACAACTACAGGTACTATGTCCTCGACACACCGGTGATCTCCGATACGGTCTTCGATGAGAAGCTGAAGGAATTGGAGAAATTGGAACAGGAATATCCCCAATTCCAGACGGACAATTCTCCGACCAAACGCGTAGGAGGCACGGTCACGAAGGATTTTCCTACTGTCAAACATCGCTTTCCGATGCTCTCACTCTCCAATTCGTATAGCGAAGAGGAGATACAGGAGTGGATAGACCGCGTACAGAAAGCAGTAGGTGAAGTTGTCACATTTGTCTGCGAGCTCAAGTACGATGGAGTGGCTATCGGGATACGCTATGTGAATGGTCAGTTGGTACAGGCCATCACTCGAGGCGATGGAAGCCAAGGAGAAGAAGTTACAGAGAATGTGCGCACCATACGAACTATTCCGCTCACCCTTAAAGGCGATGACTATCCTGAGGATTTCGAGATACGCGGAGAGATTTTCCTACCTCTCGCTCGTTTCCAAGCACTGAATGATGCCAGAGAAGCGGCTGGAGAAGAACGCTATATGAATCCACGGAACACTGCATCCGGCACACTCAAACTCCAGGACAGTAGCATCGTGAGCGAGCGGATGCTCGACTGTATCCTTTACGGCATCTATAGCAATGAAGACCTACCCCAGAGCCACTTCGAAAAAGTGGTCAAGGCTCAAGCTTGGGGATTCAAGACGCCTTCGGTCGATCAACGATTTATCGAACGCTGTCAGGGCAAGGAACAGATCCTGGATTTCATACATCACTGGGATACGGAGCGCACGCAGCTACCCTTCGAGATCGATGGTGTTGTCATCAAAGTGGACAATGAAACCCAGCAGGTCGAGTTGGGATCTACTGCCAAATCACCCCGCTGGGCGATCGCATACAAGTTCAAAGCCGAGCAGGCCGTGACCCGATTGGAACGGGTGACCTATCAGGTAGGACGTACTGGAGCCATCACCCCGGTGGCCAATCTGGATCCAGTTCTCTTGGCCGGAACTATTGTCAAAAGGGCCTCACTGCACAATGCAGATCAGATAGAGAAACTAGATCTACACATCGAGGACCAAGTATATGTGGAGAAAGGAGGTGAGATCATCCCCAAGATCACCGGAGTCGATATGGACAACCGCCCACTCGGTGCCCAAGCGGTACAGTTCATCCAGAATTGTCCGGAATGCAATACCCCGCTCGTGCGTACCGAGGGTGAAGCCCAACACTACTGTCCGAACCGCGCAGGTTGCCCACCTCAGATCAAAGGAGCCATCGAGCACTTCATAAGTCGCAGGGCCATGGATATCGAAGGCATGGGTCCCGAGACTATCGAGCTGCTCTATCGTCAAGGCCTGATCCATGACATTGCCGATCTCTATACGCTGAGCTATGACGACCTCATCGGTTTGGAGAGATTGGCCGATAAGTCGGTGAAGAACCTACTTGCCGGTGTAGAGAAGTCCAAGCAGGTACCCTTTGAGCGCGTGCTCTTCGGATTGGGGATCCGCCATGTGGGTGAGACCGTGGCTAAAAGACTGGCCAAGCATTTCAAGAGCATGGATGCCCTTATGATGGCAGACAAGGAGGCTCTACTCCAAGTCGATATCATCGGAGAAGTGATCGCAGCGAGCCTGATGCACTATTTTGAAGAAGCCGCCAATCGGGAGATGGTCCAGAGGCTCATGACCTACGGACTCCAGACCGAGGTCGAGGCAGCTGATGGTCCGCACAGCGATCGACTGGAAGGCAAGAAATTCGTGGTCTCAGGCGTATTTCATACATTCAGTCGCGATGAGCTCAAGGCCACTATCGAATCACACGGTGGGATCAATGTGAGCAGCATCTCCAAAAAGACGGATTATGTGGTGGCCGGAGATAACATGGGACCCAGTAAATCGGAAAAGGCCGAAAGACTGGGAATCCCGATCATCTCAGAAGAAGAATTCAAACAATTGATCGCCTGAATGGGAGTATGGCAGAACATAAAGGACTTCTTTGCTGAGTCGAAGCTCAGGAAGATCAAACAGGACCGCTCACGCAAAGTGGTCAATTACCACCAGGCGAGGGACATCGGTGTGATCTATCCTTCGGAGAATGAGTCCATGTACATCCTGGCCAAGCATTTCGTGGATTATCTGAAGAAAGAACACGGCATCTCCAAAGTACTGGCCCTAGGCTACATCGATGCCAAGGAAGCTCCATTCTATCATGCCCATGTGCTCATGCACGACTATTTCACGGCCAAGGAGGTCAATTGGTTCGGCTATCCCAGCGGGCAGGCGGTGGATTCCTTTGTGGCCCGGGATTTCGATATACTGATAGACTTGAGCGATGGGAATAATATCCCTCTTCGCTTCGTACTTGAACGAAGTCATGCGCGTTTCAAAGTAGGGAGGAATCTCCAGCGAGAAAGCTATGACCTGCTCATCGATATGAAAGAAGAAAGCACCCTCGACCTGTATATCAGACAAATGAATCATTACTTGAATGCAATCAACCATCATGAGGAACGGCAGCGCGTTTGAAGGATTGGGAGTGGCCATGGTCACCCCATTCAATGCCCAAGGGCAGATTGATTATCCCGCTCTCCAGCGCTTGGTCGAGCACCTGATCCAAGGGGGAGTGGACTATCTAGTGGTACACGGGACCACCGGTGAATCCCCGGTCTTGGGTCCAGAGGAGAAACGAGCGGCACTGGATTTCGTTCTCGAAGTGAATAACGGACGCAGGCCTGTAGTACTCGGTATCGGAGGAAACAATACAGCGGCCGTGGTCAAAGAACTCAAAGAGAGTGACCTCTCTGGAGTGACCGGCATTCTCTCTGTGAGTCCGTCCTATAACAAACCCACTCAAGTGGGTATAGTGGCGCACTACAGGCAGGTGGCAGAAGCCTCTTCTCTCCCCTTCATACTGTATAATGTACCCGCCCGTACTTCAAGCAATGTCGAAGCCTCTACCACCTTGTTATTGGCCGATGAGATCCCACACATGGTAGCGGTCAAAGAAGCTTCTGGCAACATGGTCCAGATCATGGAGATCATCCAAGATGCACCAGAAGGATTTGCGGTATTGAGCGGAGATGACGCCCTTGGACTTCCCATCCTAGCAGCTGGTGGAAAAGGAGTGATCTCTGTAGTGGGAAATGCCTTCCCGGATCCATATGCCAAGATGGTCCATGCGGCCAGGAAGGGTGACATGGTCACCGCACGTCACCATCACTACCAACTTTTGGATACCATCAATCTGCTTTTTGTGGAAGGAAATCCAAGTGGGGTGAAAGAAGCCCTGCAATACCTAGGAATCTGCGAACGACATGTGCGCTTACCTCTGGTCAGTGTCTCAGAAGAGACCCGTAAGGCCATCTATGCGAGCATGGCCGAGGGAGAGTTGGTAGGCTGATCAGAAAGCTACCTGAGTCACCTTCTCGATCGGAGCTTCGCAGTAATTTCACGGTCGCTAAAAAGACCAACACAATGGATACAGCTTGTTTCGAACGCCTTTCCAAACGATTTGCCTATCTCTTTGAAGAAGAGCTGATCAAAGAGATGTGCAAGGTGGGCGAATTGCGCACCATCCCTGAAGACTCGCTCTTGATGGATATCGGGCAGGACATCACCCATATGCCCTTGATCGTCTCCGGTAGCCTGAAAGTCATGACAGAAGATGAGAAGGGAGATGAACTCTTACTCTACTACTTGGAATTGGGAGAGACCTGTGCCATGACCTTGAATTGCTGTTCTCGACAGACCAAAAGCTCCATCTCGGCCATTACAGAAGAACCTAGTGAAGTGCTATTCATCCCCGTAGAAAAGATGGAAGAATGGATGGTGAGCTACAAGGGCTGGAGAAACTTCGTTCTGGAATCCTACAACTCCCGCCTCAACGAAATGCTCGAGGCCATCGACAATCTCGCCTTCCACAATATGGAAGAGCGATTAACGAAGTATCTCCGCGATAAGGCCATGGTCACCCATAGTGCCGAGCTGAAGACCACCCATTATCAGATTGCCTCCGACCTGCATTCATCCCGAGTGGTCATTTCCCGATTGATGAAGAAACTGGAACTAGATGGAATCATCCGACAACACCGAAACCGCGTGGAGTTCCTTGAATTCAAAGATGCCTGATGAGACCCTGGTCGGAATATCTAGCGCTCTTCAAGGATTCGTTCCGTCAGTTCGCTGAATATACCTGGGCCGAGATCACCTTTCAGGTGGATCCTTGGTATGTCAATTATTTCTGGTGGTTGATCATCCTGTCCTTGGTAGTATGGGGCTTGGAGATACTCTTTCCATGGCGCAAGGACCAGCCCATCTTCAGAAAGGATTTCTGGTTGGATGCCTTCTACATGTTCTTCAATTTCTACATCTTCAAACTGGTCATCTTCTTTGCATTCTCCAATGTGACCGAGGCATTCTTCCAGGACCTGACGGGTTATGAACTCGGTAGATTCTCCCTTCTGGATCTGTCTGCCATGCCGGTCTGGTCGCAGTTGCTCATCTTCTTTATCGCTACGGATTTCATCCAGTGGTTCACCCATGTGATGCTGCACCGCTATGAGTTCCTTTGGAGATTCCATCAGGTGCATCATTCGGTCGAGCAGATGGGATTTGCTGCTCACCTGCGCTATCACTGGATGGAGAATGTATTCTACACCCCGATGAAATATATTGCCGTCATGCTCATCGGAGGATTCACCCCGGAGATGGCCTATATCACTTTCTATCTGGCCATCGCCATCGGACATCTGAACCATGCCAATCTCGATTGGGACTACGGACCATTCCGATACATCTTCAACAATCCGCGCATGCATATCTGGCACCATGCCTATGCATTGCCAGAAAATAGGCGTCATGGAGTCAATTTCGGAATCTCATTGAGCATTTGGGATTACATTTTCCGTACATCATACATTCCTTCCAGTGGCCGGGACATTAAACTGGGATTCAAGAACTTGGAGCGATTTCCAAAGACCTTCTTCGGACAACTCTTCTACGGATTCAAGAAGGATTCCTGAGTCTTTTTCCTTCCGTGACCTTGGTTACGCGGAATTCGGGCGGATGACCGGACATTTGCACTATGAATGTACTAGCTCTTATCCGCAATGAGGATGAACTCCCCAGTGTATTGGATTATGCCTCCAAGGTCACCACATCTGGTGATGAACTCTATGTGATGAACATCATTCAGGTGCCTGCAGAGGTTCCTACCAAGCAGACGGGTGAAGTTCTGGATTTCTGTTCCGAATTCGACCTATCTCCTTTTCTGGCGGAGAAAAGAAATAATGAAGATTGGATGCGCTCAAGGTTCGATTCTGAAATCCCCTTGCAGCGCGAAGTAGTGGTAGGCCATCGCTTGACCATATTGAATGACCGCATCAAGCGATGGAATGTGGATCTCATCCTTACGTCTTCTGAATTGAGCACAGAATTCAAAGACCTGATCAGGAAGACCAAGGCAGAGCGCATCAAATCCAAACTCCAGATACCCATCCTCAATCTGAAATGCGATAGGAGGAAACAGGCCATCGAGCACATTGCCATTGTCTCGGACTTCCAAGAGGAGAACGGTCATGACCTTGCCTTGGTCAAACACATTGCCGGAATACATCAAGCACAGATTACCTTATTCAGTTTCAGTAAGGAGGCAGATCAAGAGCATGTCATCCTATCGCTCATGGATCGATTCATCGAAAAGCATGGACTGGAAGGTGCCCAGAAGCAGGTCATATTTACTGCAGACAAGGAGACCTCGGTACAGCAACTGCTCATGGAATACTCCATCCAATTGATGGTCACCCTGGACCTGGAACGGCAAGGATTCAAAAGACTTTTTAAAGGAGATCTCGAATCCGATCTCTTGAACCATATGCTGGTACCGATATTAGCATTGTAAACCCCTATCGATCGACATCATGATAGATTTCATCAGTCAACCATGGCCTTGGTATGTAGCCGGCCCCCTGATCGCCTTGACCATGTTCCTTCTTCTCTATTTCGGGAAGAATTTCGGGATGTCGGCCAATCTGCGCACAATGTGTACCATAGGAGGTGCAGGTAAACTTTCTGACTTCTTTCAATTCGACTGGAAGGGTCAGCGCTGGAATCTGGCATTCGTGCTTGGAGCCATCTTGGGGGGATTCATTGCCTCCACCTATCTCAGCAATGGAGAAGCCATTGAGCTAGCGGATAGTACCAAAGAGGCATTGGCATCGATGGGCTTTTCAAGCATCGGAGAGAATTTCCTTCCCAGCGAGATCTTCAGCAAGGAACAACTCTTCAATCTACCCGGGCTCCTTATCCTTCTTGGAGGAGGTTTCTTAGTGGGCTTTGGAGCTCGATATGCCGGAGGATGCACTTCTGGACATGCCATCAGCGGTCTCAGTGACCTACAGATACCGTCTCTGATCGCAGTGATCGGCTTTTTCATAGGTGGCCTGACCATGACCTACTTCATTCTTCCTATCATATTCTGAATTGAAGCTGACGCTTACATATCTGGCTATCCTGTCGGGCATTCTGCTGTCCCTATCTGCTAGTTCACAGCATGAGATCGACTATCCGGATGAACACAGGAAATTCAGGATACATGACCACGACTCTATCCACTCGGTCAAAGATTTCTTCGCCAAGGGAATTGCGCATGGACACATCCGTAATTATTCGATGGCCACCATCCATGAGGGAGAATTGAAGGACTATTGGACCAATGCCGTAGGTGGTGCATTGCGCTATGAGACCGCGGAGTGGAACGGATTGAGTTTCGGTGTGAAGGGCATCTTCACCTTCGAGGCATTCGGCATGGACCTGAATGAAGAAGACGAGCACATAGGACGCAGTGCCAAGTGGGAGAAGGAACTCTATGACATCACGAGACCCACCGAGACTACGGATCTGGACCGATTAGAAGAACTATTTGTCAGATACTCGATCGGTGAGTCGGATATCCGCGTAGGGAAATTGGACATCAATAAAGGCCCGCTCCTACTCCGCAGAGACGGACGTATGAAACCCTTTGCCTACCGGGGAGCTTGGACTCGCATCAAGGAATTCGAGCATCATAATATCTATCTGGGCTATATCGATGGTGTATCTCCTCGAGGCATGACCGAATGGTACGATCTGGATGAGGCCATCGGTCTACTGAGCAACGGACACCAACCTGATGGAAGTCCTGCTGAATACCACGACCGCTCAGGAATTCACTGGATAGCCATAGCGGGTATAGAGCGAGAAGTACGTGAGGAGATCAAGATTTCACTCTGGAGCTATCTCTTCGATCAAAGCATGAATACCCTCTGGTTTCAAACAGACTGGGAACATCAGGGAATCATACTTGGCCTGCAATATGTCCACCAATCCGCTCTGCCTGATCAAAAGGAGATAGAATATACCGCCCGCTATATCCAGCAGGATGAATCAGCCGATGTACTTTCCATAAAACTCGGCTATGCCCCTCCTCAGAGCGACTGGGAGTTCACCACGGCCTATCTACATGCTTTTGACAATGGAAGATTCTTATTCCCCAAGGAACTCGGACGTGAGAATTTCTACACATCTCATCCCAGATTCTGGTTGGATGGACTCGGCAATACAGATGTGTATATGATCCAAACATCATACAAGACCAAAGAGAGGAATACGGGTCGATTCGGCATGAAGGCCAGATTGAGCAGATTGGATGCTCCGGCCCAAGATGATTTTGAATTCAATAAATACGCGGTGCCTTCCATCTATCAAGTCATGGTATTCCCTGAGTATGAATTCGCTCATCCATTGGAAGGTGTGGAACTGGGTGTGCTCTATGTATGGAAGATCGACCGCGAAGACAATAGATCACTCAACGAACAATTCTACCGCACCGACCTACACCATTTGAACCTGGTATTGAACATAGATTTCTAAAAGAATGAATTATATCAAATACATTTTACTCGGTATACTCTTCGGAGTATTGATGACCAAGGCAGAGATCGTCTCATGGTACCGTATTTACGAGATGTTCCGCTTCGATGCGTTCCATATGTATGGGATCATCGGTTCTGCAGTTGTGCTCGGTATACTTGCCGTGCAATGGATCAAACGCAGCCAATTGAAGAACATCAACGGGGATGAGATCCGATTCAGTCCCAAGAACAGAAGCATCGCCAGATACCTTGTTGGAGGTACCTTCTTCGGACTGGGCTGGGCCCTGGTAGGCGCTTGCCCTGGACCTATGTTCGTGCTGGTAGGTCACGGATATGTGGCCATCTTGGTTGTGATAGTCGGAGCGCTGCTAGGTACATTGGTCTATGGAATGCTCAGAAACAAGTTACCCCATTGAGAATGACCGACAAGATCACCTATAATCCAGAAGAACTCAAGCAGAAGTGGGAGCAGGTCTATCACGACAGGACTACCGAGCAACTAGGTTGGTACGAAGAAGACCCTAGGCCTTCCCTCGATCTGATCCAGAGGAGCGGCATAGCAAAGACTGCCCGACAACTCCATGTAGGAGTTGGTTCATCTACATTGATCGATAGGCTCTTGGATGAAGGATATCAAGGAATCACCGCCAGCGACCTGAGCACTGCATCTATGCAGATACTCAGAGAAAGACTGGCCGATCGTCAAACCCTAGTGGAATGGATAGAAGACGATCTATTGCATCCTGAGCATCTCCGAGACCTAGGACCGGTAGACTTATGGCATGATCGAGCCGTGTTGCATTTCTTCAATGAGGATGATGAAAAGAAAGCCTATACCGAACTATTGGATCATCTGTTGGCCGTGGGCGGTCATGTGATTATTGGAGTCTTCCACAAGGATGGATCGAAGATCTGCAACAATCTACCGGTGCATGGCTATGACAGCGATTCGCTGGTCGAACTTCTGGGTCCTGATTATTCATTGATCGAAAGTTTCGATTACACCTACATCAATCCACGAGGTGAGGATAGACCCTACGTTTATGCTCTCTTCAAGAGAATCGATTCATGAAGAAATTCATACCGGCCCTTGATTGGATAAGCTCCTATAAGAAGGAGTGGTTGAGCGGTGATCTCATCGCTGGACTCACCGTAGGTGTGATGCTCATTCCCCAAGGAATGGCCTATTCCATGCTTGCTGGTCTCCCTCCTATCTACGGGCTCTATGCTTCTACCATCCCACTGATCATCTACGCTCTGCTCGGTACATCGCGTCAATTGGCGGTAGGTCCTGTGGCCATGGTGGCGCTACTTATCTCCAGTGGTGTAGGCGCTATGGCAGAACTAGGCTCAGCGGAATTCATATCTCTGGCCATCCTTTTGGCATTGATGGTCGGGATCATACAATTCCTGATGGGTACGTTGAAATTGGGCTTCTTGGTCAATTTCCTCTCACACCCGGTCATCGCAGGATTCACCTCTGCAGCAGCATTGATAATAGGGTTCAGCCAGTTGAAGCATCTATTGGGCATCGATATCCCTAGAGGCAAGGTGCATGAGATCTTGCTGAATGTGGTAGAGAACTTCTCCGCAATCAACCTCCCTACTCTTTCTATCGGAGCCGGAGCAATCGCTATACTATTGATCGTCAAGAAGGTGAACAAGAAGATTCCCGGACCACTTATCGTAGTGCTATTCGGAATCGGTGCGGTCTACTTCCTCGGCCTATTCGAACAAGGGGTAAAGATTGTAAAAGACGTACCTGGAGGCTTGGATCTCTTCGCACTACCAGAAGTGAGTTTGGAGCGCATCGGAGCGCTGTTCCCTATCGCGCTGACCATTTCCTTTATCGGATTCATGGAGTCCATCGCGGTTGCCAAAGCCATTCAGGCCAAGCATAAAGACTATGAGGTCTCTGCCAATCAGGAATTGATCGGGCTGGGGCTGGCCAATGTATTCGGGGCTTTCTTCAAGGCTTTCCCAGTAACAGGTGGATTCTCCAGAACTGCAGTCAACGACCAGGCAGGTGCCAAGACCGGCTTGGCCTCTATTGTCTCAGCGCTTCTGATCATACTCACCCTCTTATTCCTGACCGAGTATTTCTATTACCTGCCCAAGGCCATCCTTGCTGCGATCATCATGGTAGCGGTCTTTGGACTGATAGATATCAAAGAAGCCAAGCATCTCTGGTCAACAGACCGTATGGACTTCTGGCTATTCATGATCACGGCCATAGGCACTTTGTCCCTGGGTATCGAGGAAGGTATCTTACTGGGTGTCGCCTTATCGATCACCAGTCTGGTATACCGGGTATCCTATCCACATATCGCAGTCTTGGGCAGAGTCCCCGGGACCGACCAGTACAGGAATATCGCGCGTTTCAATGACTTGGAAGTCAAAGCCGATAAGCTGATCGTCAGATTCGATGCGCAACTCTATTTCGCAAATTCGGACTATTTCAGGGATTTCGTCAAATCCGAGTTGACCCAAAGGCCCGATACCCGCTATCTCATCTTCGATACACGTGCGGTCAACAATATGGACTCGAGTGCCATTCACATGCTCAGTGACCTGATCGATGACTTGCAAGCAGAAGGAATAGAACTCCACTTTGCCAATGTGAAGGGACCTCTCAGAGATATTCTCAAGAAGAACCGCATCATGCAAGATTTGGGTGAAGAACGCTTCCATCTCAAGGTGCAGAATGCAATAGACTTCATCGAGGCGGGTAGACGAAAAGGTGATAGTGCCTATACCTTGGAAACAAGCACTGCTTGAAACCATCATCACATTCGAAGAAGTCCTTAGACCTATCTTCGTCAGACAGTAGCAAATGAAGATCAGACTTAAGGATAATACCATCCGCATCCGTCTCAGTATGGATGAACTGGCATGCTTGGCCGAAGGCGAAACAGTGACTATGGCTACTGCTTTAGGAACGCACAGTCTGCTCACCGAGTTGGTCCCATGTGAAGACAGTCATGATATAGGACTACAGGACGGACTCCTCTTCATCAAAATAGAACAGTCCAAGTACCAGAACCTGCATGCAAGTGAAGAAGAAGGCTTCGAGATAGAACTGGGTGACAGCATCATCCTGATACAAAAGGACTATCAGTGTGTCGGTCGTGAGGAGGCGTTGAATGTAGGCCTCTTCCCTAATCCCAAAGGTGAAGATGCCGCTTGTTGATTCCTTCGGGAGGCATATGGATTATCTCCGCCTCGCGGTGACCGATCGCTGCAATCTAAGATGCCGCTATTGCATGCCTGCACAGGGAATCGATTTCGTGCATCGGGAAGAGCTGCTGAGCTATGACGAGCTGCTGAGACTCACCTCCATCTTTCGGGATCATGGAGTGACGAAGATCCGCATCACGGGAGGAGAACCCTTTGTACGCAAGGATATGGCCCTGCTCATACGAGAACTGTATCAGCAATTCGATCAGGTGCATCTCACTACGAATGCGACACGCATCCATGACCATATGGAGCTTCTTTCACATCCGCACATGAAAGGGATGAACATCAGCTTGGACTCATTGGACAAGGAGAATTTTTCCCGGATCACCAGAAGAGATGAACTGGGTCAAGTGATGCACAATCTCCTTCAAGCTCTGGAGCTTGGGATTCCACTGAAACTGAATGTAGTGGTGATGCGTGGAATGAACGATGAAGAGATTCCCGCATTCCTTGATTTCGGTGCAGAACACGGCATTCCGATCCGTTTCATCGAAGCCATGCCGTTCAATGCATCCGATGGGAACAAGGGGCTATTCATATCCTATAAGGAGATCTTGGAATCGATCGACTCTGCTCGACCTGGATTCAAAGAGGTGACTTCGGCTAGACCTTCCGCGGCCATCCACTTCGAGAATAGTCAGGGACAACAAGTCGACATCATACCTGCTTATTCACGTCTGCAATGCGGCACTTGCAATAGGATCAGGCTGACCCCAAAAGGAAAGATGCTTACCTGCCTGTACGCCAAGACCGGTCTGGACCTCAAGGAACGTATGCGCAATGGAATGGCCAGCGATGAAGAACTAGGTAAGGCCATTCAAGATGCTATCTTGAACAAGAAGAAAAACGGATTCGAAGAGGAAGATGCCAGACATGAATCAGTATTTCAAAGTATGACCTCTATTGGAGGATGATCGATCAAGCAGAGGCACTCGAGATCGTATTGGCGCATAGCCATTCCTTGGGAGAAGAAGAAGTTCCACTCTCCTCCTCTATCGGGCGAATACTCGCTGAGGACATCCGTGCCGATCGCCCTTTCCCCCCATTCGATAGAGTATGTATGGATGGCATCGCCATACCCTTCCAGGCCTATGATGAAGGTCGTAGAGCATTCACCAAGGCTGCCATGGCCGCAGCGGGCGACCCGCAGAAGGAATTAAAGGACCAAGAGCAATGCATCGAGATCATGACTGGGGCTATCTTACCCAAGGGTGCAGATACGATCGTGCGCTATGAGGACCTGAAGGAGACCGCAGATGGATTCGAGATCACTACGGAGGTCAAGCAGGGGCAGAATATCCACTATCGCGGGGAAGACACCAACCAAGGTGACTCGATACTGAAGCATGGACTGCGAGTGAAGGCCATGGATGTGAACATACTGGCCAGTGTGGGAAAGAGCAGTGTATGGGTCAGAAAACAACCCAAAGTAGCGGTGATCAGTTCAGGGGAAGAGCTTGTACCCATCGACCAGCAACCTGAAGCGCATCAGATACGGAGGTCCAATGTGCACATGTTGGTCGCTCGCTTGGATGAGCTGGGTATACAAGCCCATGAGTACCATATCAGGGACAAAGAGTCGGATATCCGGAAGTGGGTAGTTGATATCCTCAATTCCCATGACGTACTCCTACTCAGCGGAGGAGTAAGCAAAGGAAAGTTCGACCTCATACCTCAAGTGCTTGAAGAACTCGGAGTAGAGAAGCGATTCCACTTCGTGAAACAACGGCCGGGCAAACCGCTCTGGTTCGGCACCATGGAGAACAAACGGGTCTTTGCGTTCCCAGGAAATCCCGTCTCCACTCTTGCTTGCTTCCATGCCTACTTCGTACCCTGGCTCTATGCAAGCCTCGGACTAGAATATCAAGCCATTAAAGTGAAGCTCAGCACAGATGTGCAATTCCGCCCAGACCTCACCTACTTTGCTCAAGCACGTATCTGGCAGGATGAGCAAGCGGTGACCTGGGCCGAAGTGAAACACGGAGGTGGTTCAGGGGATATGATCAGTCCGAGTACCATGGATGGATTTGTGATCTTGCCGAGAGGCAAAGAAGAATACAAGGCAGGTGAAGTGTATTTGTTCCTACCTTTTCATCCTCTCTGCCAAGGATGAATACTCTTAGAGTGAAGGACAGAAGACTTTGAAGAATCAGACTATGGATGGCAAAAACCAGGTGTAATGAATAAGTCTCTCTTTTTAATCGTGAGTCTTCTGATCGGTGCTCATGGGTTCTCTCAGGATGATGAATCGACCATTCGTAAAGGGGCTGGACTACGGGTAGGGATTCAATCGGAACAGCTCGGAATACATGTGCCTATTTGGGTAGGAGATCTAGCAACTCTGGGACCAAGCATCGGGTATAGTACTGCAACGGATTCTGGAACGGATCTTTTGTTCGGACTGGCTTTCCGGGGATATCTGAATGAGAACCAAGCGGCTCCCTTCATTGGCCTTCAATACGCTGCACTCATTGCCTCCCCTCCTCGGGAAGACGAGGAGGATAAAGCGACCATAGACAATGTCATCGGCCTTATGCTGGGAGGTGATTATTTCGTATCGCCTCAGTTCAGTCTCGGAGTCGAGCTACAACTCAACTACACTATTTCAGATGAGGATTCCAATCGATTCGGAAATCGTGGAGGAGAGACATTCAACACGGCTGGAGTAGTCAGTGGAGCCTTCTATTTCTAAATGAACAATTACCATGAGCGAGACCAAGGATCTATCCCATATCAACGAAAAAGGCCAAGCCGAGATGGTGGACATCACTGAGAAAGAGGTGAGTGATCGAATCGCTGTGGCCTCAGGTACTGTAACTCTCGCTACACATATGATGAAAGCCCTGAGAGAGCAGAGCTTCAATACCAAGAAGGGGTCGATCACCCAAACGGCCATCATCGCTGGTACTATGGCCGTGAAAAGAACCTATGATACCATTCCGCTCTGTCATCAGATTCCTATCTCATCCATCAAATTCCATGTAGAGCCCGAAGGTGATTCCTTTCATATTCAATGTCAGGTGAAATGCACCGGACAGACCGGAGTAGAGATGGAGGCCCTGCATGGAGTGAGTGTGGCGGCATTGACCATATATGATATGTGCAAGGCCTTGGGACATGAGATGCAGATAGGTGACATCCAGCTAGAAAAGAAATCAGGAGGAAAACATGACTTCGACCGGGCATCATAAGCATCCTCCCCTGGCCCGTCCAAAGACAGGGACCTATCACCCTTGTGAGTGGGCCATCTGTGGGACCACCTGTGGGGCCATCGAAGAATTCGTTCAATGGCTCCATGATACACTCGACCCTGATCTGAATATGGCCTATGTCGATGCAGATCACGGTGCTCCGATCAATGATTCTCGCACGCAGATCGAGGATCTGGTGATCCATCAAGATGGCCTGGACAAAAGCAATCCATTCGACCATCGCGCACGATTGAGAAGTGCAGATATCGTTCTGGTGAATGGCAATCATCACCCGGCCTCTCGACAAGTCATTCTGCTCGATGAGGCGAAGAAAGACTCCCTTCAGCGCAGAGTGGATCAGTTGGACAATGTCCGGCTCATCATCCAGAAGCGTAGCGAGCAAGAGCTCTTCGATTTCCTGCAGAACAAGATATCGGAAGAGACATTGATCCTTACTGAAGACGATAGCGAGGCGATCAAGGCCTTCTTCGAGAATGAGATCCAGTTAGCCATTCCCCCTGTTAAGGCACTCATCCTAGCAGGTGGCAAGAGCCAGCGGATGGGTCAAGACAAATCGCAGATCAGTTACCACGATGGTATCCCGCATGAGATCCATCTGGCCCGGATGTGCCGGAACCTTGGAATGGAGACCTACCTAAGTAAGGCCAGTGATTTCCATAAAGAAGAAGTAGATGGGTTCCCGGTGATCAAAGACAGGCTTCTGGATATGGGTCCATTCGGAGCTATCATCTCTGCCTTCATGCACGATCCGGATTCGGCTTGGATGGCACTTGCCTGTGATCTTCCTTTTGTCAGCAAGGCTGCTCTCGAACACCTTATCGATCAGCGGAATCCATCCAAGATCGCCACGACCTACCAATCTGCTCAAAAGGATTTCCCAGAACCACTGATCACCCTCTATGAACCCAAGGCCTATCCCCGATTCATGCAGTTCCTGTCACAAGGCTACAGCTGCCCCAGAAAGGTCTTGATCAATTCAGATACGCACATCCTCGAGTTGGACGATGATCAAGTGATCCAGAATGTGAATACTCCCGAAGAAATGGAAGCGGTCCAGTCCGAGCTTGAGCAGGGAGAAGGCGTCTTGGACCGGGAGGGGAACACCGTTTCCTTTGAAGACATCCCTTCGATGACTATCGAGGAATTGATGCCCAATATCTCGGACTTCCGGGTCATCTCTCTTTTAGAGGAAAATGAATTCGTCCCGATCAGCGATGACGTGGAGCAGATCCCCTATTCCGAGTTCTACTGGAATGACTGGGTAGATGATGGAAGACCGGCTGTGTTCTATTGCACCACTGGACTTCGCTCTGCAGAGGTGGTCTATGACCTGATGCAGGATCATCCCAAGGCGAAACTCGCCTATCTCAAGAACAATCTGGAACAGGTATTAAAGGCGATCAAGGTCGCTCACTGACCCAATGTGAACCATCGAGGAGGAATTCCTTCTTCCAGATAGGTACCCGTTCTTTCAAGCGATCTATGGCATGGCGGCAAGCATCGAAACATTCTGCCCGATGTACGCCTGAGACCGCGATGATCACCGCTTTCTCCTTCTGACGGACCTCTCCACTTCGATGCAGGATGGCCACTTTCCGGACCCCGAATCTTTGAATACACTCTTCAGCGATTCCCCGCATTTCGCTTAGCGCCATTTTCTCGTAGGTCTCGAAATCCAAATGTGTGACGGTCTCTCCTTGATTCTGATTCCTAGCTGTGCCTATGAAAAGACAATTGCCTCCACAGCTCTCATCCAATACGAAATCATAGGCTTCATCTAAGGAAAGGGACCGATCGGAGATATGTACCCAGATATGCTCCATCATCCACCGCTCACTGGAGGGATGATAGCCACCTCATCCTCAGACCGGACGAGCTCATCATCTTGCGCGTATTTCTCATTGACCGCCAGCATATAGCCCAGCCTATCCAAGTCCCGATATCTCTCCGCAAGCGCGACTCTCAGATTATCCACCCGCATAGGGGTCTCCAATTCTAGGTCGAGTTCCTTCTCACCCGTGATATCCTTGGCTATACCGAAACAGAGTATGCGCATCAAGTAAAGATAAGTTTAGCACTAGCAATGACCAAGACCAGGGCCAGCACATATTTCAATCGGGTCTGATCCCATTTCACGCTACCCAGATAGGCTCCTAGCAGACCCCCTACTAAAGCCAGAACGGCCATCAGATAGATGCCATTCCCCAGGTGCACCCCGGTCCCTGAGAATCCGATCAAGGCCGCAGCTGAATTGACCCAGATAAAAGCCGCTGAGACCGCTGCAGCTTCTTTCATATCGCCCCATCCAAGAAGTAGGATCAGTGGTGTAAGGATGACCCCGCCTCCTATGCCTATCAGGCCTGAGAAGAAACCGATCCCCGCTCCCAGGAGCAAGGCTATTAGCCAATGAACAGAAGTCGAGGAATGCGTTTTCCCTCCGAGTAGTCCCATCATTCTCAATACGGCAAAGATCAGCAGGACGCCCAGTATCTTCCGATATAGACTCGCATCGATATGCATACCTCCGCCCAAGAATGCCATGGGTACGGAGGTGATGGCAAAAGCAAGGAGAAGCTTGGATCTGAAATGACCCTTACGCGCATAGGCGACAAAGGCTATGGCCGAAACAAAGAGATTCAGGATCAGTGCCGTTGGCTTCATGACCAGTACGGGAAATGACCAGAGGGACATCAATGCCAAATAACCACTGGCCCCTCCATGACCCACCGCGGAGTAAAGCAATGACACCATGGGCAATACCAAGAGGAATATCCAAGGAAACTCGATATCGAAAAGAAGCTCGCTCAATTCAGGGCCATATTTAGAACAATTTCAAATAAGGAGAAAAGTAACTTAAGTGACACGGACTGATCGGGTACGCTTCTACCTTGTCAGACCAGCATCAAGACCCTTTCCATATCGAATCAAGTTATGGCATATACGATCGAGCGATCGATCAAAGGACCTTGATCCGTCAAGAGATGTACCTTATAAGCGTTGGAAATCAAAATTCCTGCGAAGAATGCTGACATCTATCTTGAAGGATCCCAAGGTCTATGTGCGTCAAGATCTCCTATCGGATCTGATGGCAGGCCTTACTGTGGCCATCATGCTCATTCCTCAAGGGATGGCCTATGCGCTCTTGGCCGGACTCCCTCCCATCTATGGTCTCTATGCCGGGCTGGTACCTATGATCATCTACCCGCTCTTCGGGACCTCCCGATTCCTCTCAGTCGGGCCGGTAGCCTTGGTCTCGATCATCGTTCTGACGGGTCTCTCTCAGATGGCCGAACCTATGACTCCGGAATTCATCCGATTGGCCATTCTCCTATCCCTTATTTCTGGTGTCATCCAAGTCTTGCTCTCTGTATTCAAGATGGGATTCTTGGTGAATTTCCTTTCCCAACCGGTGATCAGCGGATTCACATCGGCAGCTGCCCTTATCATCGCTGTAAGTCAACTGAAGTACCTACTTGGTATTCCTTTAAGAGGCACTGTCGGTTTTCAGGACACCTTGCTCGGTCTGATATCCAATGTGGACTCCATACAGGTCGCTTCCACTTTCATCGGACTCAGTGGATTGATCCTCATACTCGTATTGAAGAAGATACATCGTTCTATTCCCGGGGCTTTGATCGCAGTGGTCTTGGGTATCGTTTTGGTGGGATATATGGGTATTGGAGGTGGTAGCGTAGATACGGTAGGTGAAGTACCTGCGGGTCTACCTCGCTTGATGAACCCTATCACGGATCTCCATACCATCTGGCAACTCATCCCGCTGGCCTTGGTCATCTGCTTGATCAGCTTCATCGAATCCCTAGCCATTTCCAAGACATTGGCCGCCAAGCATGAGGAGTATTCCATCGATGCCAATAAAGAACTTCTCGGTCTGGGCATGGCAAAGGTCCTGGGCGCATTTTTCCAAGCATTTCCCAATACAGGTAGCTTCACCCGCTCCGCCATCAACGAGCAGAGCGGTGCCCGCACTGGACTGGCATCATGGATTGCCGTGATCATCATCGGACTTGTCCTTCTTTTCTTCACTGGGACCTTATCCTACTTACCCAATACGATTCTGGCAGCTATTGTGATATCTGCCGTATTCGGATTGATCGACATCAAAGGTGCACTGCATCTATACAGGACCCACAAAGGGGACTTCATCGTGCTACTCATAACTTTTGTTCTGACGCTCTTTCTCGGGATCCAGAAAGGAGTTTTGGTGGGAGTCATACTTTCTCTGCTCTTCATCCTACATAAGGTCTCCCGACCACACTATGCTGTCTTAGGAAAGCTGGAGGAGCATGATGTATATAGGAATATCCAGCGTTTCGATCAAGCGCAAGAGGACCGCGAACTACTCATTATGCGCTATGATGCCGATATCTTCTTTGGTAATGCAGAGCACTTCTATGAGACCATCATTCAAGAGGTGGAGGCCAAGAAAGGCATCAAGGACTTATTGATAGACATGAATGCCGTAGGCCATATCGATAGCACGGGAATTGTCCAATTCGAATTGCTGGTGAAATCCCTTGAGACCATGGGCGTCAGACTCCATTTATGCTCGGTCAAAGGTCCCGTACGTGATGAATTCAGAAACTACAAATTGGGAGCCTTCCTACATGGAAACCAGATACACTGGGATATAGACAATGCAATAGCACGGATAAAGAAGAGTAAGCAATGAACCAAACCATCAGCCCATGAAATATGGATTTGTCATAGACAATAGGAAGTGCATCGGATGCCACGCCTGTACCACAGCGTGTAAATCAGAGCATGAAGTGCCCGTAGGGGTGAACAGGACCTGGGTCAAACAAGTAGAAAAAGGAGAATTCCCAGATACCCGGAGACTCTTCTCTGTGATGCGATGCAATCACTGTACAGACGCTCCCTGCGTTGAGATTTGTCCGACCGAGGCCCTATTCATACGAGAAGATGGTATCGTGGATTTCGATAAGGAGCGTTGTATCGGATGTAAATCCTGTATGCAGGCCTGCCCCTATGATGCGCTGTATATCGACCCGGAGACGCACACAGCTGCCAAATGCAACTATTGTGCACACCGCATAGATGTGGGTCTGGAGCCTGCCTGCGTCAATATCTGTCCAGAGCATGCGATCATCAGCGGGGATATGGAGAATCCCGATACGGAGATCGCTCAGTTGCTATCCCGTCAACCGGCCAAAGCCCGGAAGACCGAGAAGGGAACGATTCCCAACTTATTCTATATCGATGCAGATGATACCTCTTTGGTACCAGCGGCTTCTTCGAAACCTGGAGTATCCCTATGGGGCTCACAGAGTCACGGTGTAGGTCACTTTGCCAAGGAAGCGGAGAAATTGGCCAACAGCAATGTGGATCTTCTAGCCGAAGTACAGCGGATGAATGGAAGCACTGCTTCATCCAAGGGCCATGCACCTCGAACAGTGGAAGTGGTCATGAACCAGGCCAAGGAAGTCTACAACACGCCTGATAAAGGTATCCTCTGGGGCTGGGAGGTCTCGGCATATGTCTGGACCAAGGCCATATCTTCAGGTGTATTCCTAGTGGCCTTCATCGGATTCATCTTGGGAAGATTCCAGGCAGATTCCTCACTCTTCTGGACAACTATCATCTTCGGTCTCGTTTTTTTGACCTTGACCGGAATCCTACTGATCAAGGACTTGGACCAGCCCAAACGTTTCGCCTATGTCCTGCTCAGGCCGCATTGGGGCTCTTGGCTGGTCAAAGGTGGCTACAGCATCACAGTATTTGGTGGGTTGCTCACTCTCCTCGGTGTGGCGCTTTGGAATAACTGGCTAGGGGCCTTGCCGACCATACTCGTACTTACTGGGATCACTGCAGTGATCGTTTCGGTATACACGGCCTTTCTGTTTGCTCAGGCCAAAGGCCGGGACTTCTGGCAGAGCCCTACATTAGCCATCCATATGCTTGTACACTCTGTTATGGCCGGATCGGCTGTAATCGTACTGACAGGCATATTCATGGAGTATTCCTGGACTGCGATCGCCTACTTCAAGACTATCTTCTTGATCGCCTTAGGCATCAATCTCTTCACTATGCTTTTGGAGTTCATGACCACACATCCGACACAGGATGCGAAGACAACAGTGGACATGATCCTCAAAGGACAGTATGCACGAAGATTCTGGATCGGAGTGGTAATCGCTGGAAATGTGATTCCGATCCTGCTTATGGCCTTCATTCCTTCAGCATGGTCTTTGGCCTTGTCTTCCATCCTTGTACTTGCAGGCATCTATCTCACCGAACACATCTGGGTAGAGGCCCCTCAACGCATACCGCTCAGTTAATCCACCTCAATCAGCAAATCATGACGAAGAAGAATCACACACTGATAGAACGGATAGCCGAGAAGATAGGAGCCATCCCGAATCTCCATGAGGAACGCGACCCCGTCCTCGACCGTATGACTCAGACCGATCTGGACAAATTCCCTCCTATGGACCAGTGGGATCACTGGGAAGAATATGAGGCCAAGGCCTGGCCTAAGAAGGAGAAGAAAGCATACACCATCGTTCCTACGACATGTTTCAATTGTGAGAGTGCCTGTGGTCTGACTGCGTATATCGACAAGGAGGAAGGCACCATCAGAAAATTCGAGGGGAATCCCTATCACCCGGGGAGCCGGGGCCGAAATTGCGCCAAAGGTCCGGCCACTATCAATCAGATCACCGATCCGGAGCGCATCCTCTATCCGCTGAAGAGAAAAGGCAAACGTGGTGAAGGAGGATGGGAACGGGTCTCTTGGGATGAGGCTCTGGATACCATTGCAACACGTATCCGCAAAGCGCTCAAGGAGAAACGCAATAACGAGATCGCATACCATGTGGGCCGACCGGGCCATGAGGGCTATGCCAATCGTGTACTCCAGTCATGGGGAGTAGATGGGCACAACAGCCACACCAATATCTGTAGTTCTGGAGCGCGTTTCGGATACAATATCTGGTACGGTCACGACCGTCCAAGCCCGGATCATGCCAATGCCAAATTCATCCTACTCGTCTCTGCACATTTGGAAAGTGGGCACTATTTCAATCCACATGCCCAGCGGATCATAGAGGGCAAGATGAAGGGCGCCAAGCTGGCCACCATGGACCCTCGCCTATCCAATACCGCGAGCATGTCAGACTACTGGCTACCGACCTATCCCGGTACCGAGGCAGCCATGCTGCTCGCCATGGCCAAGATCATCCTGGAAGAAGGCCTTTACAATAGGACCTATATGGAGAAATGGGTCAATTGGCAGGAATATCTGGAAAAACGTCATCCAAGTATCGAGGTCGGCTTTGAGAACTTCATCCAGAAGATGATCGAGGAGTATGCTGAATTCACTCCAGAATATGCCGAGAAAGAGACCGGTGTCAAGGCCGAGACCATACGCGAAGTGGCCATACTCATCGGAGAAGCCGGTGAGCGATTCGCCTCGCACAACTGGCGTAGTGCCGGTAGTGGAAACCT
>JABDLZ010000059.1 GCA_013001705.1 Flavobacteriales bacterium | reverse complement strand
GTCACAAAGAGATAGGCGAGCACTTAGGAATCACAGAAAGCAGTTCACGCAGTCAATTGACTAAAGCGAGAATGAAGCTGAAGCACATACTGATGAGCAGAGGATTGGTTTCTGAAGACGAACTGCGATTTGCCTCATAAGGCGCAGTCAGACCCATTCTACAACGGATAAACACCTTGAGTCCAGCACTCAGGAATAGTCAGATATTCGTTGCATGAATGTGCGTTGTGCAAAAATCGATGACCTTCCCCACATCCGGGACATCTATGATCACTATGTACATCATAGCTCCATCACTTTCGACCTGACCACTCCACCTATTGATTCGTTTGCTCAGAAATTCGAATCCAGTCATGTGTTCCTGCTTGCCGAGCAGGGTGGTGTGATTCTAGGTTATGCCTACGCGAACGAGCATCGGTATAAAGCTGCCTACCAATGGGCCACTGAGAGTACGATCTACCTCCACAAGGACCATCTCAATAAAAAGATCGGTGGGCCTTTGTATCTGGCTCTATTGGACCTACTGCAACACTTAGGCTATCTGATGGTTCTAGCAGGTATCACCCGGCCCAATCCGAGTAGTGAAAGATTCCATGAGCGATTAGGCTTCAAAAAGATCTTTTCATATGAAGACATCGGATATAAAAAGGGTCAATGGCACTCAGTCGATTGGTACCGGAAAGACCTGATGCCACCTGCCGCTCAACCGACCCGACCCAAAAGACTGGAAAGTCTGGATACCGAGATCCTTGAGTCGATATTGGGAGCACATAGCACCTCGAATTAATATCTTCATAGTATGAAGCACTTCTGGGTCCATTTTGCCTTGGCCACTCTGTTGGTAGGAATCACCACGTGCAAACAGGTCAAGGACATCCCATCAGATAATGCTGCGCGCACTGTATCGTCATTCGACCTGGCCGAGAAACTCAGGTCAATGGGCTTCACCGTTCAGAAGATTCCCAATGATCACGAAGGAGGTCACATACAGATGACCTACGAATTGTATCTCGAACAACCCATCGACCATAGTGGTAAGCGTAAGGGGACTTTTCAGCAGAAAATCTATCTGTCCCATGCGGATACAGCTGCGAATACCGTCCTCTATCTCAGTGGCTATAACTCCACCAACAACCGCTTTCTGGCCGAACCCACCTATATGTTCAAGGCCAATCAGATACACGTGGAACACAGATTCTTCGGTGATTCCTCTCCGAAGAATATTCCCTATGACTTTCTCACCATCGAGCAATCCGCGGCCGATCATCATCGCATAGTGGAACTACTGAAAGGAATCTATACCGGTCCGTGGTTGAATACGGGCATTAGCAAGGGCGGACAGACCACCATGTATCATCGCTATTTCTATCCGGAGGATGTCGATGCCAGCTTGGTATACGTAGCTCCATTGAATCTGGAGCGCGAAGACCATCGCATCTATGAATTCCTTGCAGAGGTAGGAGAGAAGCCATGTCGGGATCAGGTCCTGGCTTTCCAACTCGAGCTCTTGCTCAACTACGATTTTGCCTTCCAGCTTTTCAAGCGGATGTCAGAGGACAGAGCCTATGAGTATGGGCTGAGTATGGAAAGGGCATTTGAACTTTCGATCTTCGAATACGGTTTTGCATTCTGGCAGTGGAATGGGAACTGCTCGACCATCCCGCCATCTGAAAGCAGTTTCGAAGAGAAACTCCAGCATCTCTTCGACATCGATGCTCCGGGATTCTTCACTGCATCCACCATGACAGATATCTTTCCATTCTTCTACCAGAGCTATACCGAGATGGGCATGTATGGATATGCAATAGAACCTTTCAAGGAGCTCACCAATGAATACACGGAGGATTTCTCCAACTATCGCACCTTCATCCCTGAGACCTTCGACCTGGAATACAACGGGACCGTACACCAGCAGATCAAGGAATGGCTGGATACTGAAGCTGAGGATATCGCTTTCATCTATGGGGAATACGACCCTTGGTCAGCAACGGGGTATGAACCCACGGGGCAGAACAATCTCATCCGATGGACCATCCCTGAAGGTAATCATACCAGTCGCATCGCTCATCTAGATCCTCAGGAGATCAAGATATTGAGAGACTCATTGATCATCTGGCTCAACAACTGACCATGTGTGGACGATACATACTCGTGACCAAAGTGACTGAAGTCGAGAAGCGCTTCAATGTAAAAGCGGATCCTTCCGTGCACAAACTATTTGTCCCGGATGTAAATATCGGTCCCGGAGGCCAAGGCCTGGTGATCACCGATGCAGAGCCTCGCGAGTTGCAGATGATGACCTTCGGATTCACTCCTTTCTGGTCAAAGAAGCGCATGTACATATTCAATGCCCGGGCTGAAGGGGACCGCAACAAGGAGAATGACATGCAGTATACCGGTGCACGGGAGATATTCAAAAAACCCATGTTCCGTCATGCCATTCGTGGTAAGCGATGTTTGATCATAGCCGATGGATTCCTCGAAGGACCGGAGAAGGAGAAACTCAGCAAACCCTATGTGGTCTATCTGAAAGACAAGGTCAGACCCTTTGCTTTTGCTGGGCTATGGGATGAATGGGTGAATAAGGAGACCGGTGAGGTGATACGTGGATTTGCCATCATCACCACCGTGAGCAATAGTGTGACTGCCGCTATCAAGCACCATCGAAGTCCGGTGATCATTCAGCCGGGTGCAGAGTCCCAATGGCTCGATCCAGAGGCAGAACTGAGTGAGATCCTACAGATGCTGGATCCATATCCAGGCGATTTGATGAATGCCTATCCAGTAGATCCGGCCATCAAACATCCAAGGGCCAAAGGCATCGAACTGATCACACCGATCGGTGAGCGACTATTCGAAGAGCACGACTACGAATTCCATCAGGAATTGAAGCTCTTGGGCATGGGAATGACCACCGGAAGGAGGTTGAGGAACGAAGAGTGAGGAAATCATCGTGCTCAGCTCGTGTGGGCATTGAAATTTTATGACTTTTGCCCTCGTTCAAGTAGAAGGATCCCCAGCATGAAAATCGGAGTACTCGGTCTAGGTTACGTAGGAATCGTCAATGTCGCCTGCCTGGCCAAACAAGGCCACACCATACTCTGCAACGATGTCAAACCTCAGAAGGTACAGGCAGTCGTAGGAGGAAAGAGCCCGATCAATGAACCGGGAGTCGAAGAACTCCTACAAGAAGGACTGGAAAAAGGTCTCATCATCCCCACAGAGGACTCGGCCCTTCTCATACGTGAAAGCGATATCATCATCACATGCGTAGGCACACCGAGTCAGGCCAGTGGAGAGGTCAATCTGGATTATCTCCACAATGTCATCTATGAGATCTCCCAGCATGTAGAGACCGGCCAACAGAAATATCTCGTGTGCCGGAGCACGGTGCCTCCGGGTACCACTGAATCCGTCTTTGACAAATTCCTAAGTGATAGCGCTGTGATTCCCGTGTTCTATCCTGAATTCCTCAGAGAAGGGAGCGCAGTCAAGGACTTCTACGATTACGGAAGATTCGTGCTTGGAAGCAGGGAAGGGGATGATGTTGCTGCATTGGTCGACATTCTGCATGTCAATCCAGAGCGTCCTTCCTTTATTACCGATCTGCGTACGGCCGAGTACTCCAAGTACATCGATAATTCCTTTCATGCACTCAAGATCGTATTTGCCAATGAGATCTTCACGCTGGCCAATGAATTAGGGGTGAATGTCAAGGATGCGCATTCCATCTTCGTGGCCGATGACAAATTGAATATCTCCAAAAGATATCTCAGACCCGGCCTGCCTTTTGGAGGCTCCTGCTTGCCTAAGGACCTCAGGGAGCTACAGTATCTGATACGGAGTTCTGAGCGGGAATTCGCCTTATTGCCGAGCATGATCCCGAGTAACGATGCTTATGTGGACACACTGATCCAGGAGGTCAAGGATACCGGGGTAAAAAAGGTGGCATTCATCGGATTGAGCTTCAAGAATGACAGCGATGATCTGCGCGAAAGCCCGATGCTCCGACTTCTCAATGCACTGAATGAGGAAGAGGACTATCATATCCGCATCTGGGATGAGGATCTGAAATTGAACAATCTACGGATCGACTTTCCCTACCTCTTCAGCAGGGTCAAAGACATGGATACATGCTTGGAAGAGTGCGAGCTCCTCATCGTTTCGAAGAGATATCTGCCAGAAGTATTGGAGAAAAGGAGCAAAGAGCATCGCATCCTCAACTATTCCGATCAGCAGTTTCTGAGCGAAGAGAACGTACAAAGCCTCTATAGATGAATCCACCGATCAGGTTGAGATACATATTCATCGGAGGAGTCCTTAAACAACATAGTGTACAGAACAAGATCAGCTGCCAGGTCAAGGAGCTACGTGCACATGGGATAGATGCCCACGGTTGGTTCTTCAATACCTTACCAGAGGGCGAGAATAGCGGAGCATTCAACGAGCATATCACCAAACTGCCGCTTCCACTGTATACCAAGCAGCATCGATTCTTCCAGGATTATCACGCAGAGCAATCCTACTATAGCTACGTAGCAGATTATATTCGGGCGCATCAGGATGAGTTCGATCTGCTCTTTATCCGGCAAGTGGGGAATGGACCGGGATTCGAACAAGTCTTGACCGCCTGTCCAGCGAAGACCATCCTCTATATTCCATCCAACCGTATCCGGGAGACCTACTGTGAGCGCAGATATACCGATGATAATTCCTTGGTCAGCAGTCTCTTCAGCTGGTATGCGTATATCCGTTTCTGGTTCAATGAGAAGCGCATACAGCGCAGTCTATTGAGCCGATTGCGTGGGGTGGTGACCTTCACTCCGGAATTCGGTAGAATCATCGCCTCATCTTCCAACAAAGCAATCC
>JABDLZ010000058.1 GCA_013001705.1 Flavobacteriales bacterium | reverse complement strand
CCTTCTCCATCCCGAATCTACATTGCATGCGTTCAATAAATCGAATCACGGATGACAACAGCGAGTAAGACAAAAAAACATATCGATGATCTTCATTTCGAGCATAAGGTCTGGAAGAATCAATTGGAGTTCTGCAAAGGAGAGATAGAATTCTTCAAGAATAGGTTGGAGGAGATTTCGCAGAGATATACCGATACGGATATTCTCAAGCAATTGGAGCAATTCCAGAATCAGTTCATTATCCAGCGAGATGAGATCGACCGTTTCCTTCATGATATCAATGTCCATGAAGATGCATTGGCCAAAGAAGCGATGGACCATCCGGTGGCTACGGATCGAGTACTGCTCAATGATCATCCCGCTGAGCGAGATCGATTTGAGACATTCAACAAGTTGTACTCCGAGTTGAAGTCCGAGTATATGGACTATCTAAGGAAATGGATGTAAGAGGATTAGGTTGATCAGAGGTTCTTTAGACTGTAGAGAACCTATGGGTACGACCGATGGCTTGATGGTCATCGGTCGTTTTTTTTTGATTGTTGATGGCTGAACACAGAGAAGAATGAAGCTCAGGAAAAGCACAACAAAATAGCTGAGAGAATCTTGCTCAACAAAGACCTGGTGTAGGTCATGAACATTCTTCTTCGCATCTAAGATATAAGGCCTTTCAGGCCAGAGCAAAGATTTGGACCGGATCTATCGAATGGTCTGCACGACCAATCCCTTGGTCTCAGGATGGATGCAAGGGGTATTGTAAGCCTTGGTGGCAGAAGGTGTGCTAGCTGAAGAAAGACTCGGGGAGAAGACCGTCAATATCGCTCGCTTCCCTTTCTCTACGCGGGCTGCGGTCAAGCCCAGTACTCGGCAAGGACCATCAGTAAGTGCTTCTACAAAACGTTCCAAAGGAAGCTTGTCGGCCAAATAGGTCTGATACAGCGGGTAGACATGCTCGATCAAGGCAATACCATCTGCCGCCAGACCGAATTCCCTTTTCTTGTGCTCCACATCATGGGGTCGATGATCTGAACTGATACAATCGATCGTCCCGTCTGCCACTGCCTTGATCAAGGCTTTGCGATGTGTCTCAGCTCTGAGTGGTGGGTCCAGTTTGTAATTGGTATCGTAGTCCAGCAGTTTGTCATCGGTCCAGAGTAGATGGGAGAGATGCACTTCGGCCGTGATGTTCAGACCTTCCCGCTTGGCTGCTTTGATGAGTTTGACCCCTTGAGAGGTGCTCACCCCGGATACGTGCAATCGAGAATCCGTATAGCGTAAAAGATCGATGTCCCTTTTAAGCAGAGTGCTTTCTGCAATATCTGGGATTCCAGTGATTCCCAATCGGGTACTCACTGCGCCCTCATGCATCTTGCCCTTGCCTCTAAGGTGGACATCCATCGGGAAGCTGCATACGGTGCTCGGAGTATTCTTCGCATACAACAGAGCGCGACTCATCAAACCACTATCGGTCACCGGTCGTTTATCATCCGTAAAGAGTCTCGCTCCTGAATCTGCCAGGTCGATCATCTCGGCCAACTCCTTTCCTTGACCTTGCTTGGAGATGGTAGCTGCGGGGTAAACTTTGACACCTGTGCCTTGACTCTTGGTGCGGATATACTCCAAGCTGCTCTTGTTACCGACCACCGGAGTCGTGCTGGGCATGGTCACCACGGAGGTGAATCCGCCTGCTCTAGCAGCCGCCAGACCGGACTTGAGGTCTTCCTTGTATTCCTCTCCGGGATCGCAGAAATGGGCATGCATATCGATCCATCCGGGCGACACGTGTAGATCCTTTCCCTCCAATCGTTCTGCCCGTGATTTCAGGTTCTTTCCGATGTCTTGGATATGACCGTCTACGATGAGCAGGTCCAGTCGCTTCTTATGGTGCGAGGAATGCGGGTCGATGATCCGTGCATTGGCGATAAGCAGTTTCATGTTCTCCAGAATTTAAGTAGGATGATCTCTATCACAAGGAAAAGCAAGGCCAGTAGAAGGAACTCCCTCCAAAGTGATCGTCCGGCAAGTCCATCGATCAATGGAGAACGGGAATTCAGACTGGAAGGGTCTATGAAGTCGAAATCGAGTATCCCATTCCGCTCGAGTTCATCGCTTACCTCGGATTCTGAGATGAATTCCATGCGGGATTCACTTCGATCATAGTTGTAGGCTACTTGAGCCACCACCTCATCTTCGCTGAGAATATCATAGACACCATCCGACTCCACCTGACCTCGGTCATAGAAGTAGGTCTCAGCACCGAGTATGCGCTGCTCGGGAATGAATGATGTGCTCCCGCTCTCATCACTGATCTCATAGACCTTGTCCTTCTCATCGCTCTTCATCTTCAAGACAATCGGGCTGTCCTCTCCGATGGTCTGATAGATAGGTGATTGTCCCGTACTCAATTCGGCCATACGAAGCAAAGAGGTGACGAAGAGAGAGTGTGAGGCCAGATTTGACTGGGCTGTGGATAGGGAAGAGGAGAAGATGTAGCTACGTCCTTTACCCGAGACATAACTGCTCAGGAGTGGATTACCGTCCTGGAGTGTCATCAATCGTTCTTCTGAGGAACGCACCCGTGATGTGAATGCCAGATAGCTGGAAACACGAGGGAGGTCCATATTCTCAGGAATCTGATCGAAGACATCTGTATACAAAGGATGATCTAGGTCTATTGCGGTCACCTTGAGTTCTTTGTTCTTCACTTCCAGAATGGCATTCGCCTCAAGTGCAAGAAACAGTTCACTCACAGAGGCTCTATCTGCGTCCATTGAAGGTATCACACAGAGTGAGCCCCCTTCTTGCACGAATCGACTCAAAGTCCTTGTCAGGCCGCTTTCCACCTTTTCAGTTCCCACCATGATGATAAAGTCCTGACTGGCCAAGCTGCCAATGTCCAATGAACGCGAGTTACTTGCACGCACTTCATAGAAAGGGTCATTGGCAAATATCCTTTCCAATTTCTGACGATCGAGACCATCACCGATGATGGTGATATTGCACCTATCCCTCACCTCATAGGCCATGTGGAGGGCATCATCGAATGTGATGGGAGAGTCACTGAGAGATACTTTTCCTCCCAACCATCCAGAACCAGGATTGGTGAAAGTGAGTACACTGTCGACCGAGCTGAACGGGCGTAGACTGATATTGCCAATAGACTTCTGCTGGCCTTCTATGGATAGCCGGAGCGGAAGATCGCGAATCTCTTTTTCAGAGGCATTGGTCACACGCACTACCAATCGCTCTGGATTGTGCAATGATCGGATAGGGCTTTGGAACCAAGCGGTGTCTATGTAGACATTGCCTTGTCCCAAATGCTCCAAATGGATAAGGTGGGTATTCAAGATGGAATCGGCACGCAGATTGACCGGGTCGAACATACTCTCTTGAAAATCAGAGAAGACGTAGATATGTTTACTCGCATTCGATGTGCGTGACAATGCATCTTTGGCCCGCTCTATCATCTCAGAGTAACTGCGGGATTCCGGTACGCTTGTGATGGACCCCAATTCTTCTTTCATCTTCTCACCGCTGAGCAAGAATTGATGCTCAGGTCGGAGTTCATTGGTCAAGAGAATGAATCGGTCATTTCGCCCATAGGCATCTATGATACGTTCGGCACCGGCCATGGCTTGAGAAAGCAGCATGCCGTCCTCATTCTCCAATTGCATACTGTAGCTGTTGTCCAGATAGATGGCCACTACATGTTGAGAGCTTTTGCGTTCATCGTCATCTGCAGGTAGGAAAGGACGCGCAAAGGCCATGACCAGACAGGTCAAGGCCAAAAGTCTGGAGAGAAGGATGATCAGGTGACGCAATTTGTTCTTAGAACGGGTCTGCAAGTCCACCTTCTTCAAGAATCGCACATTGGGAAAGACGACTTTCTTGAAGCGCTTGAAATTGAAGAGATGTACAATGATGGGAATGGCGAGTACCGCAAGTGCTAAAAGGAACTCTGGATGGAGAAAGCTCATCAATGGGCGAAGATAATACTGTAGTGGCTGCAGCGCATCACAATGCGTCTGCAATGTTCGACCGATCCTATGTACATTCATTGAACGATAAATTGAGGATCATGGATGTACATGAAGAGTTCTATAGTCCCTATCTAGCCAAGGTGCCTGAACAAGGCTTGATGCAGGCCTTTCGCACGAATATGGAGGACTGTCTCCAGTTATTCAATGGTCTGGATGAAGAGCAATCGCTCTTCCGCTATGCAGAAGGTAAATGGAGCATTCGGGAGATTCTGGGTCACCTGACCGATGCTGAACGTGTATTTGCTTATAGGGCAATGGCCTTTGCACGTGGAGAGGTCCAGGCATTGCCAGGATATGACGAGAACCTCTATGCAAAAAAGTCGAATGCGCATGAACGCAGTTTGAAGGATCACATCTCAGAATTCGAATCTGTGAGACGCTCCACTATTCTACTTTTCGAGGGATTCGATCCGCTCATGTTCAGCATCACCGGAACAATGAGTGGGCATTCGACCTCAGTGCAGAACATTGGTAGGATGATCGTAGGTCACTGCATGCACCATCTGGAGGTGCTCAAGGAACTGTATGTCAGTAAATTGGTCGTATGAAATTCAAAGCTTGCTTTTTTATAGTGCTCGTGCTGTCTTTCGCCTCATGCCGGGAGACCAATGGATATGATCCAGAATTGGCCCAAGAGCTTGGAGCGGATGACTATGGCATGAAACAGTATGTCATGGCCTTTTTGTACAGTGGTGAAGCACGCGATCTGCCTGAAGAAGAGCAGGCAGAATTGATGCGAGCTCATTTGGACAACATCACCCGCATGGCAGAAGAGGGTGACTTGGTATTGGCCGGTCCCTTCATGACGGAGGGGGAGTTACGAGGAATCTACATATTCGATGTGCGCACCTTGGAAGAAGCTGGGGCATTG
>JABDLZ010000057.1 GCA_013001705.1 Flavobacteriales bacterium | reverse complement strand
CTATACCAGTCCGTGGAGAGCGGCTGGAGAATTCAATAACTTACCCATCACAGGGGGTGGTCAATGGGAGAGCAGGCAACTGCGGCTGAATCTCACGTATAATTTCGGAAATCCGGAATTGAAAGCGAGCAGGAAACGTAAGACTGCTACCGAGGAGGAGAGGAGTAGGATCCAGTGAGGATCATTGGACGACCAGTCTTCTCCTGAGAAATCGATCAGCACATCTGCACTCAGCGATGTAGTTTCCCGGAGGAATATTTATGACCATGCTCTCTTGCATGGATGTCGGTTCATTGAGTACAAGTCGACCTAGCTCATCATAGATGCGTATTTCTGGCTGATGACATGGAGGATTCTTCAAGAACAGCTGCCCTTGATTCGGATTCGGATAGAAATCGAATGGTAGAGAAATACTTAAATCATCCACCCCTGTGGACATTCCGTTCACCGCAATATTTCCTAAAAAGCCTACCAGATATCCAGTGTCCCCTGCATAGCTAATGTCATACCACCCGTATTGATTGGTGAATGTTCCTGCAAATTCGATCGACCAGGTTAGTCCACCATCTTCAGTCTTACTGATAACACCAGCGCCTCCCACTGCATACCCTGTATTCTCATCGGTGAAATGAATTGCTTGAAAGAATTCAGTCGAACCACTTTCTACTGGGCTCCAAGTCTCTCCTCCATCATCGGTCCTGATCATCTGTCCATGACCTCCGACACAGAACCCTTTCAGTGCATCGATAAAGAATACGTCCAATAGGATCTCACTGACTCCATCATCATAAAGAGTCCACGATGAACCTCCATCGGTGGTCTTGAGCACACCATCGTACTCCAATGCCGCATAAGCGATCATGTCAGTGACGAAATGGATGCTGCGTACATTTTGAAATGTACCAGTAGATACCTCTGTCCAAGTCTGTCCTTGGTCAAAGGTCCTAAGGATGGTGCCACCATACCCGACACAGAAGCCGACATCTGGTGAAGTGAAAACGATATCGAGCAGATAAGAAGGGCCAGGGAATTGCTGAGATGACCATGTATCTCCACCATCCGTGGTCTTGATGATGAACGAGTCACTTCCATCTCCTGCACAGGCAAATCCTACCATCTCATCGATGAAAGCAATGGCGAAGATGTTGGCAGTGATTCCAGAATTCAAGGCGGTCCAAGTCTGAGCTCCATCGCTCGTACGATATAGTTCTCCATCTATTCCTCCGATGAATCCCAATTGAGGATCAACGAATTCTACACCTGAAAGCTGCACGGTAGTAGGACTGGGTACAGAAGACCACTGGGCTTGGAATTGACAGATGGATAATACAACAGTGAATACAGATAAAAAGACATTCTTGATCATAGCTAGTTGAATTAAAGGGTGGTAATTGGCTTGTTCCCCAAGATACTAATGGACGTGGAAAATCAAAGCGAAGACATAGATTCAGCTCCAATGACTGCCTCCGTCCATGCAGCCTGGAAGTTGAAGCCTCCCGTGATGGCATCGATATCGATGACCTCACCTGCAAAATAGAGCCCGGGGTGTAATTTGCTTTCCATCGTGCGGAAATCGATCTGCTTTCGATCGATTCCACCACAGGTCACGAACTCTTCTTTGAACGTACTCTTACCATCCACCTCGAACGTAGATGCGGTGAGGTACTCCACAAATCGATCCATCTGTTCCCGTGAGAGACTGGCCCAATTGGCATCATATAGCTTGGCCATATAGCAGAAGCGTTCCCAGAGTCTTCTTGCCATACCGAATTGAGGATACTTCTTCACGACCCGTTTGGGATTGGAACTACGTTCTTGGTCAATGGTGTCAAGTACAGATCCTTTCTCCATTCCGAGCCAGTTGACCCGTATCTGAAAACGGTAGTTCAATGCATGTAATTCCCTAGCTCCCCAAGCAGAGAGTTTGAGGATGGCAGGGCCACTCAATCCCCAATGGGTGATCAGCAAGGGCCCAGACTCCTTGAGAGAAGTCCCTATGACCTCGACCTCGGATTGAGGCATACTCAAGCCGGGTAGTCCCTCGATCATCTTGTGCTTGATATTGAACGTAAAAAGAGAAGGAACGGGATCCACGATCTCATAGCCCATATCTCCAAGCATGTTCCAAACAGAAGGCGTACTGCCGGTAGCCAACAAGACATGCTTGGCATCCAATGTCCCAGATGCGGTCTGGATCCTCCATAGCCTTTCTTGCGGAGTGAGTTGCTTGACCGCTTCCTGCTTTTGTACGGTGATACGGTGCTTTTCACACTTCTTCAGAAAACAATCGATAATCGTCTGGGAAGAATCGCTGACAGGAAAGACCCGCCCATCGCTTTCAATCTTGGTCTCTACACCCTGATCGGCCAACCAGGCCATCATATCCCCACACAGGAAGCGGTGGAAAGGACCTCGAAGCTCTTTGGCTCCTCGGGGATAGTGCTCCACCATCTCGGCCGGATCGAAACAGGCATGGGTGACATTACAGCGTCCGCCTCCTGATACCTTGACCTTTGAAAGGACCTTGTTCGATTTCTCCAAGATGATGATCCGCGATTCTGGCCGCTGCTCTGCAAACTGGATAGCTCCGAAAAAACCAGCGGCACCGCCTCCCACTACGATCAAGTCATACATGATGGTGTAAAAGTATCATAGTGTCATATCCACACACTCTCTTAATTTAGCTCGCCCAATTCGAAGAGGAGTATTTATGGATTATCCGCAAGCGGTGATATTTGATATGGATGGTGTGATCGTTGACACGGTCGATGCGCATTTCTTGGCATGGAAGGCCATGGCCGATGAGCTGGACATTCCATTCTCTGAGGCTGACAATGAGAACTTGAAAGGAGTAAGCCGTACCGATTCCATGAAGCGCATACTCGCTATGGGCGGCATGGAGAAGACCGATGAGGAGATTGCAGAACTCACCGATCGCAAGAACAAGATGTATGTCAATGCCATCTCCCAGATGACGGCTGATGATATCCTGCCTGGGGTCATGCAGTTCATCGGAGAATTGAAAGACCACGGGGTACACATAGCTGTAGGATCCTCCAGCCGGAATACCCCTACTATCCTCAAAGCGGTGGGGCTGGACCATGCATTTGATGCGATCGTGGATGGAAATCAAGTAAAACACGCCAAACCAGATCCTGAAGTATTTTTGAAAGGGGCAGAGAAGCTGGCTCTTGAACCTGATAAATGCATCGTTCTGGAAGACGCCCGTTCCGGAATAGAAGCCGCACATCGTGCAGGAATGAAATGCATTGGCGTGGGTGAGGCCCATATTCTCACAGAAGCCGATCTTGTAGTCCCAGACCTGACAGAATTGACCATTACAAATCTAATCGAGCTCCAATGAAGAACTATATCCAACACGACCCTTGGTCGATCATCGAAGAAGGATTCAGACCCGAATACAACGAGATTTCTGAAAGCCTATTCAGTCTGGGTAACGGCTCCTTTGGGCAGCGGGCCAATTTCGAAGAGAAGTACAGCGGGCCTTCCTTGCAAGGCAACTATATAGCTGGAGTCTATTATCCCGACAAGACCCGTGTAGGTTGGTGGAAGAACGGCTATCCAGAATACTTCGCTAAGGTGCTCAATGCCGCCAATTGGATCGGCATCGATATTCAAGTGGCAGGAGAAGAGTTGGATCTGCACGATTGTAAGGTGAGCGACTTCAGACGGGAGCTTAACATGAAAGAAGGTTGGCTCGAGCGCAGTTTCAAGGCCACCCTGCTTTCTGGTAAGGAGATACAGGTCAAGGCCCGTAGATTCTGTAGCATGGCCAGACCCAAGGTAGGCGTTATCTCGTATGAGATCACTCCGCTCAATTTCTCAGGCTCCATGACCATCAGTCCCTATGTGGATGTGGATGTGATGAACTCCGATGCCAATTATGATGAGAAGTTCTGGACCGAACAGGAACGGGGGGCATCAGAAGAATTCTCCTATGTGATCGCCAGTACCAAGAAGACCGAATTCTGGGTCTGTACCGGTATGCGTCATCATATTGAGGGAGCGTGGGACCCCACGCAGACCAGCACTGTCGATCGCACCAAGTATGTAGAGGTCAATGAAGTAGGTGATGTCAAAGAAGGTGAATCGTTCACCGTCTACAAGTACGCAAGCAATGTTTCCACCTTGGACGAAGAGCGCAATAGACTCTTACCGGCCTGTGCAGAACATGTGGACAAGGCCTTCGCTGCTGGATTCGATGTGCTTTTGCAAGAGCATATCGAGGCATGGGCCAAGAAGTGGGAGATGAGCGATATCCGTATCGATGGAGATGTTTCTGCCCAGCAAGGGATCCGCTTCAACATCTTCCAAATGAATCAGACCTACACCGGTGAGGATGAGCGACTGAATATCGGACCTAAAGGATTCACAGGAGAAAAGTACGGAGGAAGCACATACTGGGATACGGAGGCATATTGCCTGGCATTCTATTTGGCCACAGCCGACCCCGAGGTCTCGAAGAATCTGCTGCTGTATCGTTACAAGCACCTTCAGAAAGCCATTGAGAATGCCGAGAAACTCGGATTCACGGATGGAGCCGCTCTCTATCCCATGGTGACCATGAATGGAGAGGAATGCCATAACGAGTGGGAGATCACCTTTGAAGAGATACATCGCAATGGAGCCATCGCCTATGCCATCTACGACTATATCAATTACCATGGCGATGAGGAGTATCTCATCGACTATGGCTTGGAAGTACTGATCGCGATCTCCCGATTCTGGGCACAGCGTGTCAATTGGTCGGAGGACAAGGAGCAGTACGTCATGCTAGGTGTGACCGGTCCCAATGAGTACGAGAACAATGTCAATAATAACTGGTATACCTCCAAGATGGCGTTGTGGACTTTGAAATACACCCTGGATGGAATGCAGAAATGGGCAGGTGACCCACGTCTTGAGAACTTGAAGTCCAAGGTCCATTTCACTGAGGAGGAGACCTCTCGATGGAAAGACATTCTGGACAAGATGTACCTACCCTATGACGAGGGTCGACAGGTATTCTTGCAGCAGGATGGATTCTTAGACAAGGAGCTCCGACCGGCTTCGGCTATTCCTCCAGACGAATATCCCATCCATCAGAATTGGTCCTGGGATAGGATACTACGTTCATGCTATATCAAGCAAGCAGACACCCTCCAGGGAGTCTATCTTTTCGAAGATGAATTCGATGAGGAGAGCATGGCCCGACATTTTGATTTCTATGAACCCATGACAGTTCACGAAAGCTCTCTATCTCCGTGTGTGCACGCCATTCTGGCAAGTAAACTCGGGCGAGAAGAGAAAGCCTATGAGATGTATATCCGTACCGCCCGCTTAGACCTGGATGACTATAACAACGATACCAAGGACGGTTGCCACATTACCAGTATGGCCGGTACATGGATGGCCTTTGCCAAAGGATTTGCGGGAATGCGGGTCAAGGATGGAGAACTCTATTTCGACCCCTTTCTACCTGAGCACTGGAAAGGCTATTCGTTCAGGATAAAATTCAGAGGT